>CAZVZF010000065.1:0-5279 GCA_964631095.1 uncultured Eubacteriales bacterium | reverse complement strand
CATATTACTTATTTTTTCCTCTTCAATCTAGTCTCACATCATTTACAAACTAACACTATGAAATTATTATTGTTTTATATATCAAGCATAATTTTCGGTTTTTCCTCTTGCATTTTCATAATAAAACATATACAATATCAATGCTGTCATGCCGGCTTAGCTCAGCAGGTAGAGCAACTGAATCGTAATCAGTTGGTCACTGGTTCAATTCCGGTAGCCGGCTCCATTCCCGGGCACTTAGCTCAGCTGGGAGAGCATCTGTTTGACGTACAGAAGGTCGGCGGTTCGATCCCGTCAGTGCCCACCATTGGTTGAATGAACTCTTCTTCGGAAGAGTTTTTTTATAGGTATCAAGGTTTTTCTTCCCTATTATAGTAGTAACCGTAAGGGAAAGGAGCCTTATAATGAAACGAAAATGGTCATTTCTTCTTCTACCGTTGTTACTATTATTGATAATATTCGCTCCAACTGGGAATATTTTCGCCCATGCCAATCAAACATATACAATTATTGGAAAGCCACTAGGTCTTAACTACCTCTCATTAGCTCCAACGTCATCGAATGGAGTTCCCTATTTCTACTCATCAAATAATTTGCTTCATATGGCAGAGGGTTCCAACGATGGATACACACTTGCCATTCGGGCAACTACTATCGATACCGAACATATGCCCATGAGTTATACACTCTTTGATTATTTTTTATCTGTTTGTCATGATGCCTACTGCACTTCTGTCACCAATTACAGTAGTTATACTGGAGGAGGCGCTACTCAAGGATTCTTGACCGAGGGTTACTCAGGAACCCCTGGTAATTATTGGTATTATATAACTTTCCAAACTCCAACTTCTGATTTTTATTTTCAGTCGCTTTATCTTGATTCCCAAGATGGTTTGCTGGCTTTTGATGGTTCGCTTGGATTTGAACTATCTACACCTCTCACCGCTGCGTTATACCGTGGAACAGTCGCTTTCCAAGAAACCGATTACGAACCTTATCTCGGAGCAGACGATACGAGCAAACCATTAATTGATGGTTATGAAGGAGTATATGTAACTGACGTTGATAATCCCATTAGCATTGCTGAGTTTAAAACATTGCTTCGAGCCATTGATGATGTTGATGGCGATATATCTGATTCCATTGAAGTAGTTTCAGATGCCTATTCCGCAAATTCATCCACATTAGGAATCTATGATGTGGTCTTTCGAGCAGAGGATCAAGCGGGAAATGAAGCCATTATTACAATCAAGTTTCAAGTAGTGGATTCTGTTGCACCCATTATTAGTGGTCCCACAACACTGTCATCTTTTACAAGTGCACCACGATCACTTTCTTCCATTCAAGCAGAACTTAGTGCAAATGATAATTATGATGGAAATGTGACGTCCAATATCGAATTAATCAAGGATCTTTACTCCAATTATAAATCCAAAGTCGGTACTTATTTATTGCGCTATCGAATTATAGATAGCAGTGGTAATATGAGTACATATGATTTGAACGTACAAGTGATTGATGATACAGCTCCGATAATTTCTGGGGCGCAAGAATATACCAAGGGAACCACTGTCTCTTTGAACAAGGAACAAATTCTAAGAGGCATTAAAGCTTTTGACAATACTGATGGTGATATAAGTTCTAGTATTGTTCTCCAATCAGATACTTATACTGGCAATGCTAATCGTATTGGTATTTATACCCTTACGTACAGTGTCAGCGATAGTGCTGGAAACAATAGTTCTCCCTTTGTAGTAACCGTTCAAGTAATTGACAACATTCCGCCTGTATTTTGGATTAGTGCAGAAATCATCAATGTTGATGAGTTTACTACATTAAGTCACGAGGATATTATTGCATTACTTGTTACCAATGGAACGATAGATTCGAACGAGAAGTCGAACATCACGATTATTATCGATGAATATTCTGGCAATGAAACGGTTCTTGGAGAACATCGGATTTCAATTGCATTAGAGACTGCGAATGAAAATCCAAGAACCATTCACTTAACACTGAATGTTATAGAAGCCGAAATGAATGATACCATCGAGGAAATGCCACTTCTTTGGTACGAACACATCTTTCATTTCTTTACCTATCTTGGAAGTAAAATAGGCGCATTTTTCAGCTGGATTTGGTTTGCATTAATTGTGCCGATTTTAAGTTTTGTAGGTCTATATTAATTCTTGAATTCCTAGTACGCCTTTGCAAAAAACAAAGGCGTTTTTTTGCATCCAAAGCCATCAAAATATGTTTGCTACTTTAGCCATAGAATGATAAAATGTAATGGCGACTATAGGGGTGATTGAATGAATGTAATGATTCTTACGGTTTCTTCTGGCGAAGGCCATAACGCAATGGGAAAGGCATTAATGTCTGAACTTCAAATGCGTGGTTATAACTCTAAACTTGTTGATTACTATAAAGAAGCTGATCCACTGCGTCAGTGGTTTGTTCAAGATTTTTATTTCTGGACGTTGCGAAATTTCCCACGTATTTCACATCGATCCTATCTAACGGTTCAACAACGTGATTTGCATAAACAACCTTCACGTTTTTCAGTCTTTTCAATGATGCTGAAAAGCAAAAAATCCATTCAAAATGTTATTCATCAACTAGATGAATTTAAACCCGATATTATCTATTGTACCCATGTTTATACAGCAACGCTAATGTGCGAATTGCGCCGCCAAGGAAAGACCAAAGCAAAGATCTTTTTTATGGTGTCCGATTATGTGGTTCATCCATACACTGAACTTACTACTGACATTGATTTCTTGCTAACACCTAATCATGATTTTGATGAAGAACTAATTTCTATGGGTTTTCGTCCCGATCAATTATTGCCTTTTGGCATTACAGTAAACCCTAAGTTTTCCAACCAACAATCCAAAGAAATAGCTAGAAAAGAGCTGGGCTTGCAAGAGAACCTTCCAACCTTCATGGTTATGAATGGAGGAGTTGGATTCGGAAATAGTTTGCGACTAGTTAAAGAATTATCTAAAATTGATTTACCCTTCCAACTAGTGATTGTCAATGGGCGCAACGGAAAAATGAAAGATAAAATTGATGCTTTTTTGAAGAAGCATCAAATGTCAAATGTTATTAACTATGGGTTTGCCACCAATGTCGATCAAATTATGGATGCCTCAGATGCTTTGATCGGTAAGATTGGTGGGGTAGCAATTACTGAAGCATTTAACAAAGGTCTTACAATAATTGTGCCAACACTTCCCCCTTTTCAAGAATATAGTAATATGGTCTATCTTACGGCTCGTGATGCAATTATCTATGCAGGAAGTGAAGCAAAAACCGCAGAAGTCGTCCAATCACTATTGGTAACCCCAGGACGAATTCACGAACTGCAGAAGAATGTAGCATCATTGCGTCGACCGAATGCAACGAAAGACTTTGCTGATTTCCTTGTTAATCAGTATGGGAAGGAGCATATCAAATGAAACAAGCCTTGATTATTGGAAGTGGATTCTCTGGCTCGGTATGTGCAAGAGTCTTAGCTGAACAAGGATATCAAATTCAAGTAATTGAACGTCGCAGCCATATTGGTGGAAATATGTACGATTATCCTAACCCAGATGGTGTTGTCATTCAACAATATGGACCGCACATTTTTCATACAAATATCGAACGTGTTATCACTTTTTTATCCAAGTTTACTTCATGGTTTCCTTATGAACACCGTGTATTGGGACATATTGATGGACAACTTGTTCCTATCCCCTTTAATTTGCGTTCTCTCGAACTTCTCTACTCCGAAAAAGAAGCTTCTTACATCAAAGAAATACTTGTTCGGGAAGTCGGTATGGGTAAAAAAGTTCCAATTCTAGAGCTCAAAAAGCATCGCGATTCTCAAATACGCGCCTTTGCTGATTATGTGTATGAAAAAGTATTTTACCACTATACTGTCAAACAATGGGGAATGGCTCCCGAACAACTAAATCCGGCGGTCATGAATCGGGTTCCCGTCTATGTCTCCTACGAAGATCGCTATTTTCTTGACCAATTCCAAATGATGCCTTCCAATGGCTTTACTTCGATGTTTACCTCGATGCTTGCGCATCCCAATATTCAAATATCGTTGGAGTGCGATGCCAAGGATCATTTATTTTTTGATCATCGACAGCAAAAAGTTCGATGGGACGGAAAGGAAATCAATGGCCCTATCATCTACACAGGTGCAATTGATGAATTGATGGATAATCAACTTGGAAAACTACCCTATCGTACATTGCGTTTTGAAATGGAAGACCATGCAGTATCAAGTTACCAGCCCGTTGCAGTCGTTAATTATCCCAATACGGAAAATTATACCCGAATTAGTGAATTCACTAAGTTTACCTCCGAAAAAACTCTTCCATCGACAGTGATTATGAAAGAGTACCCAAGCTCTTGGAAAACGGGAGATATCCCTTATTACCCCATCGAAATTGAACCAAACCTTCAATTGCATAAATCTTATCTCGCGCTTCTTAAACCCTTTCAGAATTTTTATCCTTTGGGGCGACTTGCTGCATATAAGTATATCAATATGGATGCAGCTGTCTTATTTGCCCTCCAACTCTGTGATCAAATCATCAAACAAGCACAAGACTAAATATCTTGTGCTTTTCTTTATCAATAATAAAGGAGGGTTTCCCCTCCCTTAAAAAGAATCGTTATTGAGGCTGAGGATACATATCGAGAGCCACAACAGCGATGCAATGACCGCGTCCAACGCTCGACATGTCGGCTTGGAATCCTAGCTGGTTATTAAATACCATTGTTCCGACATCAGAGGTTCCCGAGGGCAATGCAGTTGGGATAATTTCTCCAAATGGTAATGCAGGTTGCCCAGTGAGAGCAAAGTAATCTTCGCTGATTGGTACTACATAACGTCCAGAAGAATCGCCTAAAGGCATATCATATTGATAGGGTAGATCCGTTGATTGGACTGCTTGAATGACCATATCGGTGTACCCAAAATTCGAACGCAACTCAGGTGCTGTGTTATTATACAAATATTCATCATAAGAGAGTTGTTGAGCAACAGGCATAATTAAGAAAATAAAATTCATTTTGCGAGAGGTTAATCCTGTACTCGCATCGGTCATTGTGCGAAGAATACTTCCAATATTTGCATCTTTCACTTGCGTATTAACCTGAGATTTTAGACGCATAGCAGCAAGTTCCATCGCATAAGCTTTAAACCATGATTCTTCTCCTGAAACCCAGTTATTGACGGTTACAGTGCTTGTATCATAAAGAACGGTTTGCGCATA
>CAZVZF010000064.1:0-5309 GCA_964631095.1 uncultured Eubacteriales bacterium | reverse complement strand
AACATGTTCTAATTGGGCCATCATGGGGAAGCGGTAATATTCTCCAGGCCATGGGTGCGTCATTGATAAGAAGTTTGTTAGCGGATGGATATAAAGTCACATTGCGTCCTCATCCATCATTCTTTACCTACGGGGATGCGCTGGTTGCACCGCTGATAAAGGAATTTTGTCGTCAGAGAGGATTTTTCTTAGAAAATTCATTAGAGGAAAGTCGTGCCTTGTGGACGGCTGATTTTATGGTAACGGACTATTCCGGGTTTGCGATGGAGTTTGCCTTTGTCAGAGAGCTACCCGTTTTATATGTTGACGTCCCACCAAAGGTACTTAATCCTGACTGGAGATCTCTGAAATTGGAACCAATAGAGATTTCCGTGCGTGATCGTATTGGCTTAACTGTGCCCCCAATCGTTGATGAAGTATTACTAGGATTGAAACAACTTGAGGGAGATTCAAAATCATGGATCCTGAGAATTCAACAAGAACGGAAGTCTAGTTGGTTCAATTATGGTGAATTTGGGGATGCTTGCGCAGAAGAGCTTCAGCGCATGCTGGATGAAATTCAATGATCGGAGTGATAGGGGAGCTGCCTTTCATGCATTACCAGATTTGTGTCCGATGCATCATGGACACCAGCGATCCCGACATTGAGTTCGACGAAAATGGAGTGTGTAACCACTGTCATAACTTCGAAGTAAATCTGCGTCCGCACTGGCATCCAGATAGTGGGGGGGGGCAGATTCTGGAGCGGCTTGTCAACCAGATTAAACAAGAGGGGGTGGGCAAGCCTTATGACTGTGCTATTGGGTTGAGCGGAGGTGTGGACAGTTCATATTTAGCATACATTGCCCGAAAGGAGTTAGGGCTACGCCTCTTGGCGGTACATGTGGATGGTGGATGGAATTCTGAAGTCGCCACCCGTAATATTGAGAACATAGTTAATAAGCTTGATATTGATCTTCACACCTATGTTGTAGATTGGGAGGAAATGCGAGACGTTCAGCGCGCATTTGTGCGCGCCGGCCTCGCTAATCAAGATGTGCCTCAGGATCATGCGTTCTTTGCGGCTTTATACAGGAACGCCCAGTCTTATGGTTTACGCTATATCCTGAGTGGAGGGAATATAGCTACTGAATCCGTAATGCCTAGCGAATGGGCATATAACGCCATGGATCTGAGACACCTGAGATCCGTGCATAAATTATTCGGAACGAGAAAGATTCGTACGTTTCCCCAAGTTAGCTTCTTCAGATATTATTTTTGGAATAGATATGTGAAGAGAATGAGAGTGGTGCGACCGTTGAATTATATGCCCTATGTTAAGGATGAGGCGATAAAAATTTTGGGGCGTGAACTGGGATTCCAATATTATGGGGGAAAACACTTTGAGTCGCGTTTCACAAAGTGGCAGCAACTATTTTATCGACGAAAGAAATTTGGATACGATGAGCGCAGAGCATATCTCTCTAGTCTAATATTGTCGCAACAAGTGGAACGATCTGAAGCATTGAAGATACTAATCAATGATAAGAAGAATGAGCGTGATGCAGAAGAGGATACGGAGTTTATTCTTAAAAAGTTATCCATAACGGAAGAAGAGTTTCAACAAATAATGCTTCAAGAGCCGAAAACATTCAGGGATTATCCTTCTAATTTCATATTATTCAATTTCAAGACAGCGGTGAGAGAGTGGTTGCGTTCAAAGGGTATTATCTTGCACCCCAATTCATGATCTTAAGAAAAAAATTGGATCTCGTTCAAATCAGAGGGATCAAATAATCCATGTGCGGAATCGCTGGTTACATTTCTTCGAATTCACTTCTTGCTGATGCGGAGCAGATAGTTAGATCAATGACCAAGGCCGTAGCCCATCGAGGACCGGACGGCGAGGGAATCTGGAGCAGGGGAGCTCTTGCGTTCGGTCATCGGCGTCTCTCTATTCTTGATCTGTCCAAACTTGGCAATCAGCCTATGGTTGATCCTGAAAGCGGATACGTCATCGTTTTTAACGGTGAAGTATATAACTACATAGAGATCAGGAAAGAATTGATAGCGTTGGGGTATCGATTCCTATCAGGGTCTGACACAGAGGTCATACTAAAATCCTATGAGCAATGGGGAAAAGAATGCGTTCATAGGTTTAATGGAATGTGGAGCTTCTCTATCTATGACCCAAGACACGATATCGTATTTTGTTCAAGAGATCGATTTGGTATAAAGCCATTTTATTATCTTGACGGACTAAATGGTTTTGCATTCTCTTCGGAGATTCGCCAGCTACTTCCATTGATGAATGAGCGGCTCGCCGACGTAAGTATGTTGACGGCGTTCATTGTAGATCGCGTCGCTGAGTCTCCTTATGAAACTTTTTTTAGCAATGTCCAAAAGTTGCCTGCTGGGCATAATTTGGTCTTCAACCTGCGCACCAAAAGATATGCTATAGATAGATATTACTCGCTCGAGCCTCAGAGACAATATGAAACGATATCATTTGAAGACGCGGAAATTGAGTTTCTGAGACTCCTAAGAGACTCTATTAGATTGCGCTTGCGGTCTGATGTTAATGTTGGTACTTGCCTGAGCGGCGGAATGGATAGCTCCAGTATTGCCACGTTGGCAGCGAATCATTATCGTCAAGAATCTGGTCGGGATTTCTTGGCGATTACCTCGATCAGCGAAGACCCTTCGACAGAGGGGTCAGATTTTGCGCGCATGGTCGTGGAGAATTCGAGCCTTCAATGGAAGACGATACGGCCTAGGTATAAAGACTTCAGTGAATCCTTAGACACTGTTGTTGAAACACAAGAAGAACCATTTTCGAGCGCTTCAATATTTATGCAGTATATGGTAATGCGGGAGGCTAGGAGAGTAGGAGTCCCCGTACTGTTGGATGGTCAGGGTGGTGACGAAATACTATTAGGTTACGAGCGTTATTTTGTTAACAAACTTATCGACTCGATGAAGAACGGGAAAGTTGGTGATGCGATATCGGATCTGAGGGGTTTGCAGAGAAATGGTCGTAGAGGAGCTTTGTCGGCATTTGCTAAGAATCTTATATATTTTCACATGCCTTCCTTGAGAAAACGAATATTAAGGAATAATTTCAGTATTTTTAAGCCTGGTGTGGCGATTCCCCAAAATTCAGGTGGTTCCCTGAGAGGGAGGAATTTGTTTGCGTTGCAGAAGCAAGAAATAGAACAAACAAATCTTCCTGCGTTGTTGCGATATGAAGATAAGAATTCTATGGCGCATTCAATTGAAACGCGATTGCCATTTTTGGACTATCGTATGGTTGAATTTTCTACATCCATACCAACGGATTTTAAGCTGAGGGCGGGCTGGGGAAAGTATATCTTACGTCATTCTATGCGGGACTATATACCTTCCGAGATCGCTTGGCGCAAGCATAAATTCGGCTTTGAGGCGCCCGAATCGCAGTGGATGTCTAAGCATAGGGATATCGTATGTAATAAGATATCTAATTCAGACCTGCTTGAAGAGCTTATTCCGAAATCAAAACTAGAAGTGGGTTTTATTCGCAATAATATCAGTGCTGGATTGTTGTGGAGATTATATTCCGTTGCATTATGGGCAGATAGGTTTCGAATCTCTGGGGTGTCCAGATAAGGAGGATTCCGAGATGACCAATACGAAGCGTCTCTTGTTTAAAAATCGCAGTAACCACACCGGCCCGGGGCCCGAAAGTGAATTGTTCACTAATCGAAATTATATTGGGCGCTGTACTGCTGCAATTCTTATTGTTTTAGGCTCTTGGCTTGCCACTGATATTTTACCTGGATCTGGAGTTCAGAGGCTCTTAGATTTGCGGGGCGGAACATCTAGCGAGGCATTCATAGCCTCCCTGCAAAAGGCGGAAAATGGAATGACGCTAGGTCAAGTGGAGGCATTTGAATGGGCAACAAGAAATCTCACGGATGAGCAGTTAATCGCACGCTATGGATCCTCGGCCACGGTGAGGGAAGTAGTTGTCGGCGAAACATTACGCTATGTGGACAAGCAGAGGACTATCATTAATCGTCTTGAAGATACCGTGAGTCATCAGGATCTCGATGCAGAGCAGAACAGAAAGGATGCTGTTCTGGCTCGCCTCAAGACTATCGTGCCCGTAATTAGGAGTATTCGGGTTTATGGCTCTAATGAGGTTAGCCAAGATTCAGAAAGAGATTGCAATTCCGGAGATTGTCAGGCAGATGATGTGGAAGGCTATGGGATGCTGGTTTTGTATTCTATCAGCAATCCAAATCAGATTGCACTAAAGCAACTACCGTGCACAGTCGTTTATAGAAGCAATGGGAGAATGACAAAGCAAGAAAGAGATTTTAATTGTTTTGCGCAAGAAAAGGCACCAAATGGTGACTATTACTTATGGCTGCCATTGAAGTCGAGTAGGACAGACTCAAGGATGGAAGCTTCTATCTTGGTGACCTACGAAGATGCAACGGTACAAGATCCAGAAGTGTACTTTCGTCAAATTCCGGCGTTGGGTGAGTCTGGTGATCTTAGGAGGTTCATAAGGGCAAAGAGTGAGATGAAGAAGGCGCTCGATTATAAGTCGATGATGTAAAACATCACCCGCTTATTTTTTATCTTTTGAGGAAATTTGGGTATGCTGAAAAGACAGTGCCTCCTAATAACAAATCAGTGCGCATTCAAATTTCTATCTGGAATAATATATGATGAAGCTTAATGCAGGTACGATCAGAGCCCAAGAAGTGATTGTTGGTGGCGTCGCTTTTTGGTTTGGTATGCTCGTTTTTAGGCTTTCTCTAGATTTTTCCTATCAGTACTTCTTGAGTCCTATATTCAAATTTGACTCTCCCATAAATTTTCACTATCTGGTTTTTTCCGATAGATATATATTATCCCTGGTCGTATTTCTATCGTTCGTGCTGGTATTGAGGGCGAAAGCAAATAATATGTCGGATGTCTTTATGTTTATGTCCGCAATTTTTTTAGTTGCGCCTATGACTAGCGAATATGGCCTAAATGCGGCCCGGCCCTTTCAACCAGTGGCGGTGTTATTGTTGGCTTTGCTCATTGTGGATATCATATCCAGAGTGCAGATACCTGATTTTATCTCAAATCACACAATTCCCGCCGGGAGATCTATAGCGATAGGAGTTTCCGTCGCCGGGGTTATTTATCTTGTGCTTTGGGGGCACATAAGTGGCGCTACGAAGTATCTCAGTTTCGACCTAACAAAAATTTACAGCTATAGAGATAGAATCACCGAATTATTGGATGTTGGGGTAACTGCGTATTTGAATCTGTGGGTATATAAAGTACTTCAA
>CAZVZF010000063.1:0-5444 GCA_964631095.1 uncultured Eubacteriales bacterium | reverse complement strand
AGAAAATTTATCCTTCGACCAAATACGTGTAAGGGAGTCAATTGCTCTTAGTAGACGAGGCAGAAACACGCATCTATGGAATGATGAATCTACGTCATTATCTCAATGATCGATTGCTACAAACATCCGGTCATATTGGGTATTCCATTCGTCCAAGTGAACGGAAAAGGGGATACGGGATTATCCAACTCCACCTAGGTCTAAAGAAACTAGCAGATTTGGGCGTCAAAAAAGCGCTAGTTACTTGCGGCAATGACAACTTTGCATCGTCAAAAACAATTGAATCCTGTGGTGGGATATTAGAAAACTGTATTATGGATGAGGAAGAGAATCGATTGACACGGAGATATTGGATTCAAGTCAAATAGTATTTGACATATGCCAAAAATAGTGGTATTGTGTGGTTGTAAATGGCATATGCCATAAAAGGAGGTCATAAGTATGCCAGCACGTGATGGTACGGGACCACTTGGTCAAGGTTCAATGACAGGAAGAGGAATGGGTCTTTGCGGGAAAGGACAACAAACTTATCCTGATAATGAACGTTTCTTTGTTGGGCGCGGGCGAGGGATGCGTTGTAATACTCGAATGATAAATACATCCTTCATTGATCGAATTGAAAAATTAGAGCGCGAAGTATCAACTCTTCGTGAAGTCAATCGAAATACGGAGAAATAAATTAGGAGGATGGATTATGCCTAGGCCGAGTATTGGAAGAAAAGTATGCTGTTTACCCGAAAGCACTCGATTTGGTCCACTTGATAGTCATGCAAATACGCAAGATGCGATTATTTTGACAGTCGATGAATATGAAGTGATTCGTTTAATTGACGTGGAGGAACTTCAACAAGAGGCGTGTGCTCAGAGAATGGGTGTTGCTCGATCAACAGTACAGTTGATGTATCAGCAAGCAAGAAAAAAAATAGGGGAAGCTATTGTAAATACTCGGCCATTATTTATTGAAGGTGGCAATTATCGATTATACGAAGATCATGAACGCTCAATCGCATGTGTACCCTGTCATCGGCATCATTGTCGAGGTAGAAAATAAGACAGATGGATTATATTTCATCTGTTTTTGGCTAATTAGATACTGCTGAAACAAGAATCACTAGCCCTTATGGAAAGATAATTTAATGAAACGATTCACAAAGGTGTGATTTGAAGTGCATAAATTCTTTCGATATAATAACTGTAGAGGCACCATATGAGTGCATAAAGGAGACTCCATAATATGGTAAAAGTTGATGTTTTAATTATTGGGGGAAGCGCCGCAGGTTTAGTTGCGGCATTGACGGCAAAAGGAGAACACCCCTCCAAACGAGTCATGATGATTCGTAAAGAATCAAAAGTAATGATTCCTTGTGGGATTCCTTATATTTTTGGATCACTGGAAAATTCTGATCAGAATATTTTGCCGGATGCAGGGCTTGTGAATCTTGGTGTTGAAATTATTATGGATGAAGTAATTTCAATCGACACTCATTTACAGACTGTTAAAACTGCTAGGTCCATGGATGTTACTTATGATCGGTTGATTCTTGCAACTGGATCATTGCCCAATAAACCCGCCTGGTTAAAAGGGAAAGACCTTGAAAATGTTTTTGTTATTCCAAAAAACAAGGATTATCTGGATCACTTTTCGAGTTTGCTCTCTCAATTTGAACATATTATCGTTGTTGGTGGAGGTTTTATTGGGGTTGAAGTATCGGATGAACTCAATAAAATAGGAAAGAAAGTCACTCTCATTGAAAAAGAGCCTCACATTTTAGGCCTCGCATTTGATGAAGAAATAGCGTTGGACGCCGAGCAGTTACTAATCAGCCGTGGCGTAAAGGTAATCAATGGAGTGGGCTTACAATCGATTCAAGGTGATAAAAAAGTAGAAGGCGTAGAATTATGTGATGGTCGTATGATTGAAGCGGATGCAGTAATCCTATCCATGGGATATGTACCCAATAACGAATTGGCAAAAGCATCCGAAATTCCACTCAATGAAAAGGGTTTTATTGTTGTAGATGAATACATGAGAACCCCTATCATGAATGTTTTTGCTGCGGGGGATTGCGCTGAAAAAAGAGATTTTTCTACGAAAAAAATTTCCACAACAATGTTGGCTTCAACGGCTTGTGCGGAAGCAAGAGTTGCTGCGATGAACTTATTTCACCTTTCTACGATTCGTAGATTTAGTGGAACTATCGGAATCTATGCGACCAATTTAGGGGATACCTCATATGGAGTGGCAGGATTAACCGAGTCGGTAGCGTTAAAAGAAGGCTTTGATATAATATGCGGTAAATTTCAAGGAATTGATCGCCACCCAGGGAAACTCTCGAATGCTCATAAACAAATGGTAAAGCTGGTAGTCGCTAAAGAGAGTGGCCGAATTTTAGGAGGGCTCGTCATAGGTGGTTTGAGCACAGGAGAATTAACAAATGTGATTGGTATAGCGATTCAAACTGGAATGACCATCTATGATTTACTAACTGCTCAGATTGGAACTCATCCACGCATTACAGCTTCTCCAGCCGCCTATCCATTAATCAAAGCAGCAGAATCAATTTATCATATAATTTAAGACTTCATATCAAGTTTTCATGTGCACTATTGAAGAATCAGCGCTGTTCTTCAATGGTGCACTTTTCTTGATACTGTTGACTGGATTTCATTATGATACAAATAGAGCAACAATCACTTCAAAGCGTCATAAAGTCCTTGAAACGATAAGTGACATTGAGAATTAAAGGGGGCTGACCCAAATGATATCTTCAATAAATAAGGTTGATTTTCTTAAAGATGTTTTCTTATGTTCTCTTGGGGCTTATGGAGGACCCGAGGCGCATATTGGAGTTCTACTTGACCAGCTTGTAACAAAGAAACAATATGTAAGTGAAGAAGAATTAATTGAATTGGTCGCCTTATGTAGCGTACTTCCAGGACCCACGAGTACTCAAACGATTGTATCAGTAGGATATAAAGTAGGGGGTCCATCCCTTGCGTTGCTCACAATGATTGTTTGGGCGGCTCCTGTAATACTACTAATGACTTTATTATCTTTTCTTTATGATATCTTGGGTTATTTTCAATTATCTCCTGATAGTTTACGATTAATTGGTCCCATGGCAGTAGGGTTTATTGTCGTTTCAGCCTTTCGAATTGGGAAGTAAGTTCTAGTAAATCGCTTATCATGGACAACTCTTTCTGGTGGCGGCATTTGGCACTTATTTATGGCGAGATGTTTGGGTCTTTCCCCTCGTACTATTGATGGGGGGTATCATTAGCATCTTTGCAGAGAGAGAACCTGGCATGTGGAATCACGTTCAAATACGATTTCCATGGATATATTTATTTGCTTTTCTTCTTATTGCAATAGGGAGTGCCACGCTGATACTACTTTGGGATAATCGATTGATGCATTTGTTTGCAAGTTTTTATCGCTATGGATATCTTGTCTTTGGTGGCGGGCAAGTTGTAGTTCCAATGGTGGTCAATGAGCTCGTGGATCAGTTACAGTATTTAAACATTCAGGAATTTTTGGTTGGATATGGTTTGGTACAAGGGTTGCCTGGTCCAATGTTTAGCTTCAGTGCTTACGCAGGAGGAATGGCGGTTCGAGAAAGTGGAGTACTTTTTCAAATTGGGGGAGCCCTGTTAAGCGGAATAGGTATATTTCTTCCTGGTATTTTATTGATTTACTTTGTATATCCGGTATGGCAAGATGTAAAGCAAATCAAAGCCATCCGAATTTCTCTTCGAGGAATCAATGCTGTTGCGGGTGGTTTGATTGCAACTTCTGCTGTTTTATTAATGCAAAAGAGTGGTTTCTCATGGACAAATATAATTGTTTTGGGAATTACTGTTATCTTGCTATCCACTAAAAAAATTCCAGCACCCGTGATTGTCATTCTTGCAATTCTTGCAGGCTTTCTACTATAAGTTAAGGTGCATATTGCTTTACCCTTTTGTCTTTTTCATAGATAATAAGATTAAGAAATTAATGGTGGTTTTTCCGCCAAGGAGGTAAGATGATATGTCTGAAAATATGAATAAAATTGGAATCATTCTTGGTTCTACCCGTGAAGGCAGAGTCAGCGAGTCTGTCGGCAAATGGCTTCTTGATCAAGTAGCCAAGCAAGGCGATGCATTCTATGAGATTGTGGATCTACGGTCCTATCCAATGCCTTTTTTAGGCCAAGATGGCAATATGGAGGCAATTAGTGCCTGGAATCAAAAAATTGCTACATTGGATGGTTTTATCTTTATCACGCCCGAGTATAATCATTCCTTGCCTGCTGTGTTGAAAAATGCCCTTGATCTTGGAGACCCAAAAGTATGGGCTAACAAGGCAGCTGGCATTGTTTCATACGGTTCAGCAGGAGGAGCACGCTCGAGTGAGCACCTTCGTGGGATATTAAGTGAATTGCAAATCGCGCATGTTCGTACCCATGTGTTATTGTCACTATTCCATGACTTTGTGGATGGCTCCCAGTTTAAACCCCTCGATATTCACGGGAAAAACATTGCTGCGATGACCAAACAGTTGAATCGTTGGGCCACCGCATTGAGGCCGCTTCGCAAATAGTATCGCTTTCTTAGAAGCCTCGCAAAAATAGACAATAAACACTTGCTCTGCAAGTGTTTTTTCATAAATTTGTAAAAAATATGTTACAATACTTGTTGAAAAGGGTTCTTATTTAGTATACTAGAGATAAGAAGAGAGGATGATCGTTCGATGACCGTCCGCAGACAGCGTACTAGAGAGGCGATTAAGCAGGGGTACTTATCGTGGATATTGCTGAATAATAAGATGCCACATGTCAAAGAACTTGCCGAGCAACTCAACATCAATCGGGGAACATTCTATTTGCATTATGCTGATGTTTATGCAGTTCTTGATGATTTGGAAGATGACACCATTACTAGTATCAAGAAAATTGTTGCTGAACACCAAAATCAATCATTGTCCCAGTTGATTGTTTTGATTATTGAGCATATTCAAGCCAATCGGCCTATCTTTCAGGTGTTGCTTTCCTCAGAATCTCAGACGCACTATGTCCAGAAGCTAATCCGGGAAATGAAAAAATTGGTTCCCCAATCGCCTATTTTTTCTCGCATCGAGGATAATGAAGTGCGCGATTATATCACGACTTTTATTTTTGCAGGATCCATTAGTGTTTTTGCCAATTGGATTCGAGAAGATTGCACGATGCCCCCCAAAGAAATCGTTGAAAAAATGTATCAGTTTTTTACATCACCAATGAATGTTCATGCTAATGGGAAAGTACGCCATCGAAAAATAAGTGGCTAAGTATTTTATTCTTTGATAAACTTAAAGTAGCGTAAGAACCTTCTTTTTTTGACGCTTAAGGAGAACAGAGATGGATATCATTGACTGTCTTGACCTCGACTTATTTGATTTAAGCTTTTTTACTATGCGTTGCCAG
>CAZVZF010000062.1:0-5518 GCA_964631095.1 uncultured Eubacteriales bacterium | reverse complement strand
GCCACAACCCAGACATTTCATTTTGATGTCCGCCCCCATCCGTACAATTTGCCACACCGTGCTACGTGACGCACAAGGATGCTCTTTTTTCATTTCCACATAATCGTGAAGCTGATAGATCCAAGGTCCCATCGTTATCATCCTTTTTCTTGTTCAATGGTAATGGTTTGAAAAGGAATGTCAAAATCGTAGTCTCGACATAGCTGGACAAGTTCGCGATTCATGTCTCGCTTGAACTGAAATTGAGTCATAGGTTGTACTTTACTGTGTAGTTCAAAAAACAACGCACTATGACCAATTTCAACTAAGCCTTTCCAAGAAGGGTCTTCCACCATTTGAGGAAATTGACTTTTCCATTGGGGGATTTTTTCTTGAATCACTTGCGTGAGTTTCACAATGTCGGTCTTATAACTGAGTCCGATGCGATTAATGACCGTGGCCGACTTGGCTTGCGAAACATTAATCACATTCGCTACATCACGGTTGTTAATAGTATAGACTTCTCCTCCATAACCAACTAGTCGGGTCGTCTTAATCCCTAGGGTACGCACGGTACCCGTGTAGGAACCAATCGTTACCATATCGCCAATTTCATAGGTGTGCTCAATAATAATGAAAAACCCAGCTACGAGATCTTTCAATAAATCTTGAAAGGCAAACCCGACCACAATGCCCAAGAGACCGGCACTGGCAAAAACCGTCGAGGGATCAATTCCAACAATCGGAAGGGCGAAAATAATGAAGATTGGCACCGATACATAACGCAAAGCAGACCGCATTAATTTCGTGATTGTCTCCCGCCGCTTCAAATTTTGCACTTCTTGGCGTCGTGCCACCAAAGCCAGATACTTTTTCATGGAAAATAAGATCAGTTTGTTGAGCGCAATTAAAATCACCAAAAGAACCACCAATTGGATGGTTTTTTGCACAAGAGGTGTCTCCCATGTGAGGTTTTGGAAAAATTCAACAATGGCTTCGATCATCCATTAACGCCCTCCTTTGTTTTGATATGCATGCAACAAGTTGGTCATTAAGGCCAAATTGGTTAAGGGGCCTACGCCACCAGGAACCGGTGAGTAGGCGGCGACATGTTCACTGACACTGGCCCGAACATCGCCACATAGATGCCCATCCGGTCGCACATGAATCCCGACATCAATGACGGTAGCATGTGGGGAAAAATACGATTCATCCAACAATTCGGCTTTTCCCACAGCCACTACTACAAGATCCGCCTGTTTGGTTAAGGACCGAACATCTTTGGTCTTGGAGTGCGCCACTGTGACCGTGGCTTGCTCTTGTAATAAGAGTTGAGCGGCAGGGGCGCCTACGGTTTTACTTCGTCCCACAACCACCGCTTGTTTGCCATAAAGGTCAATATGATAGAACCGTAACAACGCTAGAATTGCTAAGGCTGTTGAAGGAACCAAAGCCGTAGCATCGACTTGCATCAAGCGTCCCGCATTGATGGGATGGCACCCATCCACATCTTTATCTGGAGGGATGACAACATCCACCTCGTGGTCGCTGACCCCTGGAGGTAAAGGACGATCCACCATAATGCCATCCACCTCAGGGTCTTCTCCTAACAAACGTAGGGTTGCTTGAAGTTCCTGGGCGGTGGGAAGATGATCATATTCCACAGTTTGCAAGCAAACCCCAAGATCATTGGCGAGTCGCTCCCGTGCTTTGCGATACGAGGCAGACGCTTCGTCGGAGGTAGGAAGCACCACCGCAAGCGTCAACGGCCGAGCAAGTGAAGCAAAAGTTTGCCGGAGTTGTTCTTTTTGGGCGGCAGCCGCCACCCGGCCATCCAAGCGTCGGGCACTCATCTAAAACAACCCCTTAATGGCTCCTTGCACATCGATGTCAATTTGCAAGGCCGATGGTTGTTTGTTGAGCCCCGGCATGGTAAGAATCGATCCGGTCAAGGGAATTACAAAATTGGCTCCTGCTGAAAGACGAACTTCTTTCACATGAAGCGTAAAATCTCTTGGTCTTCCATATATTTTTTCATTGTCTGAGAGCGAATTCGGCGTTTTGGCCATGCAAACATAGGCCGACTGGTAGCCCAGCCGTTCAATCCGCGCTAAATCCGCTTCAGCCGCCGGCGAATACTCCACCTCTTTGGCTCCATACAATCGCGTCGCAATCTGCTCAATCTTTTGTTTAGGTGTCCAATGCATCGGATAGAGCGGTTGTAAGGGAAGGGGGGAGGAATGTTTCAGTGTCTCCACAATATGCTCGGCTAATGCAACCGCTCCTTTGCCTCCTTTTCGATACACATCCGACAAGAAGGCGGGGTGCTTTTGCTGTTCACACCAATCGAGTAAGGCTTGGACTTCTTGAGGAGTATCGGTCGGGAATCGATTGATGGCAACCGCATAGGGAACCCCAAATTGTTGGACGTTTTCCAAATGCTTGGCTAAATTATCAACACCTTGCATCAAAGCGTCGACATTTGGTTCTTTTAAGGCTTCTTTGACCACGCCACCGTGCATTTTTAACGCGCGAATGGTGGCCACCACTACGACAAATTGAGGGGCAAATCCAGCCTCGCGACAAGTGATATCAAAGAATTTCTCAGCACCGAGGTCGGCACCAAAGCCTGCTTCAGTCACTACGTAATCCGACAGGTGTAAGGCAAGATCGGTGGCGACCACCGAGTTCGCCCCATGGGCGATATTGGCAAAAGGTCCGCCATGAATGAGTACCGGCGTTCCATCCAAACTTTGCACCAAATTCGGTTTGATGGCATCTTTTAGCAGCACGGCCACCGCTCCTACAATGCCGAGTTCCCCAAGGGTAACGGGTTGATCATCGAAGGTATAGGCCACGATGCAACGAGCGACTCGTTGTTTCAAATCTTCTAAATCCTTGGATAAGCATAAAATAGCCATAATTTCTGAAGCCACCGTGATTTGAAAACCATCGGGTCGTGGCGTCCCATTTTTAGGACCACGGGCCACTTCAATTTGGCGTAGGGCGCGATCATTCATATCCATGGCCCGTTTCCATACCACTTTTTGCGGATCAATGTTTAAAGCATTTCCTGAGAAAATATGATTATCGAGGATGGCCGACACTAAATTGTTGGCACTGGTAATGGCATGAAAGTCTCCCGTAAAATGAAGATTAATATCTTCCATAGGAACAACTTGCGAATATCCTCCGCCAGCAGCTCCTCCCTTAATTCCAAACACAGGTCCCATGGAGGGCTCACGCAAACAAATCATCGACTTTTTGTGTAATAAGGTCAGCGCATCTCCGACTCCAATCGTCGTGGTGGTTTTACCTTCTCCAGCTTTGGTAGGAGTGATGGCGGTCACAAGGATTAATTTCCCTTGAGGTTTCGTGCGGGCTTTTTGGATAAAGTCAAAAGATATCTTGGCTTTGTAACGTCCATAATGTTCCAACGAACGTAACGGGATATGTGCTTTTTTAGCAATCTCATCGATGGGTTTGATACGATGATGTTGGGCAATTTCGATGTCAGTCTTCATACGGATTCTCCTTTCGCTCGGAAGGTACGCTGCGCAGCGGGTAACGTCTCTTCGAGCATAATTTGGACACGTTGATGAAGAGCGGGATTGGAAAGGCCGACAAGATTGGCGCGAATGTTGGACGCCGAAGCTTGAAGAACTACGCTCCACAACGAATAGGCAAGGGTGAAGTCACTGCGAATCATCGGACTAATATAAGGTTCCAAGGAAAGGGCTTCATACCCGGTGCGAATGGTAAATTCGGCAAGTTCATAAGGAACGTCCAAGCAACGAGTTAACTGGGCTTCTTTTTCTTCCGGCCTAGCATAAGGGAATCCTGCCATAAATGTCGCATACGCTTGAATATCTTCCTTATAGTATTGTAAAAAAGCTTCATGAGCGAGTTCGACAATGGCAACATTGGCTCGTACACTCGCTTGTTCCTCTTCTGGTAAGGTTCGAAACACCTTACGTTTCATGGAAATGCGAATGCTCATCAAGACTAATGATGCGGCCATTGCTCCCACATAAGCGGCGACGGAACCCCCACCTGGAGTAGGAGTATCGGCGGCGATGGAACGCAAAAAGTCTATGGCATTCCCGGATTCTAATTCATTCATGATGCATCTCCTCCTCGTGAATGGCCCGGGCAACGGCAACTCCGTTGGCACCTGCTTGGGCAAGCCCACGGGTAAGACCGGCTCCATCGCCACCCACGTACAAACCTTTGATTGTTGTCTCAAAATTTCGGTTAATTTCTGGACGCGCCGAATAAAATTTGGCTTCCACTCCATACAATAATGTATGCTCACTAGCAATCCCTGGAGTAATATGATTCAGGGCTTCAATCATTTCAATGATGGATTTCATGGTGTTGTAAGGTAAAACCAATCCAAGATCTCCTGGAACCGCCTCAATGAGTGTCGGATGGACAAACCCTTCCGCCAAACGCTTTTCGGTGGTTCGGCGTCCTTTTAAAATATCACCATATTTTTGAACAATCACCGACCCCATCGTCAGTTGATTGGCAAGACGAGCAATTTCCGAAGCAAATCGATTGGGATCACGGAAAGGTTCACTAAACGCATGCGAAACTAATAAAGCAAAATTCGTGTTCGCACTTCCAAGTTTGGGATCACGGAAGGCATGACCATTGACCATCATCACACCGTTTTGATTCTCGATAACGACATGTCCCGAAGGATTGGAACAAAACGTTCGCACTTGGGTCCCCACGGTGGCATTGAACAAAAATTTCCCTTCATACAGGGTTTCATTGATTTCTTCCATCACTACATTATTTGTTTCCACACGAACCCCGATGTCCACTTGATTGTTGATGAGGTCCACTTTGTGTTTGCGTAAAACGCCTTCAAACCAGGCAGTTCCCTCGCGTCCAGGGGCCACAAAAACACGACGGCTTGGAATCATTTCTCCTGATTCCAAACATACTCCTTGAATCTGCTGCTGATCAACCATCAAATCGGCAACGACTGTTTTAAAACGAAATTCCACTCGTGACGCTAAGGTGTTACGAATGTTTCGTAAGATTTTGATATTTTCTTCTGTCCCCAGATGACGGACCTTTGCACGGAGCAATTTGAGCCCCACGCCATAGCCACGGCGTTCGATGGCGCGGACATGAGGGGTAAAGGGATCGGTTAAATCATTGGGAGCGCCATGGGCCAAATTAATCGCATCCACCGCATGAATTAAGTCCATGACTTCGGCCTCGCTGCGATACAAGGTGAGCCATCCACCAAACTCCGAGGTAATATTAAACTTCCCATCGGAATAAGCCCCTGCTCCGCCAAATCCACTGCTAATGGAACAAGCAGGATAGCAACCAGCATAGCCTTCGCCATTAACGGGACAAGCTTTCACGCGTTTATCCAAAATAGGACAATGGCGTTTGTCAAGATCGAGACCTTTTTCAATCACTAACACCTTTGCTTCCGGCATCAGTTGAGTATACTCATAGGCAGCAAAGATTCCTGCGGGGCCAGCCCCCACGACGATGAGGTCGTATGGTTTCA
>CAZVZF010000061.1:0-5586 GCA_964631095.1 uncultured Eubacteriales bacterium | reverse complement strand
GCCATGGTAAGGCTCCGTTCACAGTTCGATTCTGTGAGATGGCACCATTGAAAGCTTTAGCCTCTCGATGAGAGGCTTTTTTATACAAAGGAGGAAATCGAATGCGTCAAGTACAAGCCGTAGGTCGTTCGCATCCCGATATCAAGGAAATTAATTTTTGGAAGTCACACTCGCATCGTGATGATGTTGTTGTTATTGAAGATTTAAGTATGCTGCAGATGGCGCAAGATCAAGGACTTGATTGTCTTCGCTTTATTTATGTGACAAATCGCAACTATCGGAATGACGCTTCGAAAGTAAAAAACTATTTTCTTAAGCATGCCAAGCAGGCTTATGAGGTATCAGAAAAAACCATGGAGTGTTTACTCGAGAAGAACAATCAAGTCGGACTCATTGGCGTATTTTCTCTTACCTTTATGGATCCTTGCATGATTACTCCAGAAAAATTCCCACTTATTGTCGTGCTTGACCGTTTGGAGATGGCAGGGAACGTGGGGACGATACTTCGAACTGCTGATGCCACCCAAGTTCCTTTGGTCGTTCATGTGGAATCGATGGTTTCACTTTCGCATCCTAAATTGGTATCGGCCAGTCGAGGCATGATCCTCTTTCAAAAAATGGCACGGTTATCCAGAGACGAAACCATTCAACTGTTACGCCAAGGGGGATACCGTGTTTTATTGGGGGAACCTGAAGAAGGGATATCCTATGACCAAATGAATTACCAAAAACCAGTTGCTTTGGTAGTTGGATCCGAACGTTATGGAATTCATCCCTCGTGGTTTGTTAATCCTCATGAACGAATTTATATTCCTATGGAAGGCAAAATGCAATCCCTCAATGTGGGAGTTGCAGCGTCAATTCTTCTTTATGCAGCCTATACATATCAAAAGATAAAGAAGTAAAACTAGAAAAGCCCTTTTTTTACTTTAGTCATCTTGGTATAATAAAGCTACAATCACCATTTTGGAGGGAACATCATGGCAAAACATCATGAACTCTACGGATTACTCGGCCAATATCATGTGCTGAAACACGGCAAAATCGAGCGATCCGTAGAAATTGAACGCAACGCATTCCTACAATTTATCTATGAATGCAATGCATTAGAGCACAACCGCTTATCACGAGAAGAAGTCGAAAATGTGGTTCGACAGGGCATTGGAAATGTGACACAAGACAATCATGAAGAACTTGAAGTCGTCGGCTTGTACGAAGGAATGAAATACATTCAACGACTTGTGACTGAACGAATTGATCTCAACGAAGAAATCATCAAAGAATTGCACAGTATCTTCTATTTTGGCGCAAGTGAAGATTTCAAAGGTCAATATCGTCGAGATTATATCACCATTCCCCATGCACGGAATTTCCCGCCAGTTCGACATATCTCGTATTATATGAATAAATTATTTGAAGAATATAAGGAAATGGATTCTATCGATGTCATTGAACGTGTCGCCTTATTCCATCTTAAATTTGAAAATATACATCCCTTCGAAGATGGAAACGGACAAGTTGGACGTCTTATCATCAATTACCAATTGATGCGTGCTGGATATCCCATGATTTCAATTAAACCAGAAGATAAGAAAATATATACTAAAGCATTCGAGCAATATAATGAGGAGCTCGACCCAACACCCATGGTTGATTTAATTGCCAAGGCAGTCAAGGATCAATTGAAAGCTTGGATAAAACACTTAAAATGAACGATTACCGCATCCATGGATGCGGTTTTTTTCATCTTGCATGCAATTAGAATTGTTTTCACGTATAATGGATTCTAGAAATGAAAAGGAGGGATTCGATGTTTCAAACAGCAATTTTTGATATGGATGGAACGTTGTTAAATTCCATGATTTACTGGAATCAAAGTGGATTAGAGGTTTTGGAAGAGTTAGGTGTCAATCGTGAGACGGCAACAATGTTTGATATGATGAAAATGTCAGCAACCGAATTAATTAACCATCTTTCACAGACGCATCAAGTTCAAATCGATAAAGAGGAGTTGTTGCATCGTTGGGTATCGAAGATGAGTGACCATTATCGTCACGATGTCCAAGTGAAACCACTAGTAGTAGAATTGCTTCAGCATTATCAACGTCAAGGAATTCGCATGGCAGTTGCGACGGGGACCCCAGCTATTATGGCTCGTCCAGTACTCGAACATTTGGGGATATTATCCTATTTTGAGTTTGTTTTGTCTGAAGATTTGGTAGGGAAGAGCAAACGTCATCCTGATATTTATCTTGAAACCATGCGTCGTTTAGGGGGATCACTATCTTCGACTATCGTTTTCGAAGATGCTCTTCATGCTGCAACGACGGCCAAAGCAGCAGGTTTTTATGTGGTAGGTGTAGCAGACCCTGTCTCGGAAAAGGCTGCTGATACCTTGCGTGCCCTTTGCGATAGGTATATTGTTTCTTTTCAAGAAATGTTGGATCAATAGTGTATTTTTCTCTTGAACTTTGAACAATATCTCGGTATACTCTTTTATGTGAATAGCTGTCGTATAATGCCCTAATATGGTGGGCAGTTTCTACCCTTTCCCGTAAAGAAAGGACTATGGCGGATCAAAAGTTTTGCTTTTGTAAATCCGTCGCCACGACGGATTTTTCTATTTTCTTGCCCGAGAGCTATTGCACAAACACAACTTAAAGGAGGTTTATTTGTGGAAAAAGTCATGTCTAGAATTGATACGTTCTTCGGGATAAGCAAAAAGGGATCAACGATTAAACGGGAAATGTTTGCCGGATTAGTAACCTTTCTTGCGATGGCCTACATTTTGGCCGTTAACCCGACAATGCTTGCTGGAAATGGTGCTTTTGATACGGGAATGGAATGGGGTTCTGTCTTCTTAGCAACAGCGATTTCATCTGGTTTTACGACAATCTTGATGGGAGTTGTTGCCAAATACCCAGTTGCGTTGGCACCTGGGATGGGTTTAAATGCATTTTTTGCTTTGACCGTCTGTGCACCTTGGGGTATGAACAAATCGTGGCAATTTGCTTTAGCAGCAGTACTCATTTCTGGGGTTATCTTTGTTTTAATTTCTTTGACTGGCGTTCGTAAAAAAGTCATTGATGCGATTCCTCAATCATTGAAATATGCCGTGGGTGCTGGGATTGGTTTTTTCATTGCATTTTTAGGTTTAAAAGGAGCAGGAATCATATATATTGATACGGCCGCTGCCTTACCAGCCTTAGGATCGCTATCTAGCCCAATCATGGTACTTGGCTTATTCGGCCTCTTCCTAACAATTATTCTTATGGTACGTAAAGTCAAAGGAGCAATTTTCTTTGGTATTGTTGCTACAGCAGTGGCAGGATTGATTGCAAACTTAGCTGGTGTATCTCTTGTTGTGGGCGGTGTAGAACAGATGCCTCACTGGTCAGGTTTTAATCTTTCTTTTCCTGCTTTCACAACCTTTGGCGCTGCGTTTGGTGAAGTTGGTAATGTCTTAACTTCTCCCGAAGGATGGCTTATTATCTTTAGCTTTTTGTTTGTGGATTTCTTCGATACAGCGGGAACCTTAATGGCTGTTGCTGGTCCTGCCAAATTGCTGAATGACAAAGGCGAATTAGTGAATAGTGAAAAAGCGCTTCTCATTGATGCAATTGGTACGGTTTTTGGCAGTGTGTTAGGAACATCTACTGTTACTTCTTACATCGAGTCCGCTGCTGGAATTGAAGAAGGTGGATGCACCGGTCTTACATCCGTAACCACGGGTGTCTTATTCTTTGCTTCTATCATCTTGTTTCCCGTTTTGTCGGTGGTAACAGGTGTTGTCACAGGACCTGCTCTTATTATTGTTGGGATTCTGATGGCGAGTGCACTCAAAAACATTGATTGGTCCGACTTTACGATTGCAGTTCCAGCATTTGTTACCGTGATTGTTATGGTTCTTTCTTACTCCATCTCCAATGGAATCGCTGTAGGGTTCTTTACTTACGTGGTCACAATGGTTGGTGCAGGGAAGGCAAAGAAAGTCCATCCAATTATGTATGCACTAGCAGTCCTATTCGCAGTTTATTATATTGTTCAAATTCTCTAGTTAAGAGGGGGCAACCCCTCTTTTTCTTTTGTTTTTAAAAAGATTTGGTATAATATAAGCGTCGTCTTTTGTGGCCATAGCTCAGCTGGACAGAGCGAGCGCCTCCTAAGCGCTAGGTCGGTGGTTCGAATCCGCTTGGCCACGCCATTCGTTATCGTACATCCCCTCAAAAGATGATTGGAATTATCAAGAATATTAGTTGTATTTTTCATGGAATCCAGTATAATGAACTGTGCTGGTTTCACCAATGCGCCCGTAGCTCAGGGGATGAGAGCACAACCCTCCGAAGGTTGGGGTCGCACGTTCGATTCGTGTCGGGCGCGCCATGAAAAGAAAAAAACGTTCATTCTGAGCGTTTTTTTTATATGATTTCAAAGAACAGTAAGGCCCGTTCGATTCCGTGGTCATCAATGCGGCTGGTGATATGCTTTGCATGCATTTTAACAGAATCGCTAGCGTTACCCATGGCAATTCCCAGCCCCACATGTTTCAACATTTCAATATCATTTCCGCCATCTCCAAAGGCAATCGCCTGGTCTTTGGACAATCCGATATAATCCAAATAACGTTGGATGCCAAAAGCTTTGTTCATATGAGGCGCACTAATATCACAGGTTTGAGGATGAAAACGTATCAAATGAAAGACTGATAAAGTTTCCGATAATTGGTCTTGTTGGGTTTGATCAATAAAGATTAAAGCTTGGTAAATAGGAGCCCCTCGATAGGAACGAGTAGGAGGAGGCGTGATATGTAAGGCGCGGCAAGAGTCAAGGACGGCTTGATTGGGCTCTTCGGTTAAGTAAAAAGAGTCTTTTTCGACGAGGTTAAGGCAGATGGATTCTCGCTTGCATAAGGAAACGAGGCCCTCAATGTCGGTTTGGGGAATGGGTTCTTCATAGATAACGTTTCGATGGGCATCAAACACCAACGCCCCGTTGCAAGTGATGAGACCGTCATAAGGAACTTGAAGCAATACACCAAGCTCATCGATAAGAGGTAGACTACGACCACTACTTAATACGATTTGAATGCCCTTTTGGTGAGCGACTCGAAGCGCATTCACAGCAGAAGAAGGGATTTCATTATGGTGATGATCAAACAAGGTACCATCGATATCAGAAAAAATGATTTGATAAGTCATGATTTCCCTCCTATTTTGCTCATTATAGCACAATCCTTTGCTCCAAGGGTAGTGACATCTCATGATTGACATTCCTTCTTGGTTTGACTACAATGAAAGGCAATCAACCAAGGAGGAAGTCTCATGAAATTAATTTTAGGTGGTCACGGGAGCGGAAAGACCAAACGAATATTGGAGCTCAGTGCCGCCAATAAAATTCCTGTACTTTGTGAAAGTGAGCAGCGTGCCCAGCGATTACTGACCAAAGCGATTGGTTATGGTTATCAAATTCCGATGCCTGTTGTATTTGGTGATGAAAACATGCCAGATGAAGTTTATATCGATGAAATCAACACCTTGCTTGAAGTTGTCTTACAATGCAAAATTGGCGCCTTATCATTGAATAGTG
>CAZVZF010000060.1:0-5640 GCA_964631095.1 uncultured Eubacteriales bacterium | reverse complement strand
GTGAAGACCGAAACAGGTAGTTCATTGCCATCTAAACTTGCAATGCTCCCCGCATAGTAATCAAAATATTCATCTTCACATTCTTCTTTTCGCGACTTAATGGATATATTTTTCCAACTAGGATCGACGATGACTTCTTCAATGGCGCTTGCGCCTTGATCAATGGCTTGATAATTCAATTCAACAATCTCGCCACCTTTTTTCCCATAGACCTTTTCTACTGCTTTCTTCATATACTTCACAGCATCCTCAAACGGAAGAATTGTTGGATTTAGTTTGAAGAATGCGGATTGTAAAATGGTGTTGGTACGACGTCCCATTCCTAACTCTTCGGCAATTTTTGTGGCGTTAATGATGAAAAACTTGGCTTCACGTACGGCCAGTTGCTTTTTCACCCTCGCGGGCATCCGTTCTTGAAGCTCTGTTGCACTGAATGTTGTATTTAAAAGGAAAGTCCCTTTCTTTTTTAAATTCTTCAACATGTCGTATTTAACTAGATAACTATCGAGCGAGCAAGAAATAAAATCCGCATTTTTTACATAATAGGTGGAGTGAATCGGCGATTTCCCAAAACGAAGATTGGATCGAGTTGCCCCTCCCGCTTTTTTGGAATCATAGGCAAAATAAGCTTGCGAGTATAAGTCCGTATGATCCCCAATGATCTTGATGGAATTCTTATTAGCAGAGACGGTGCCATCGGATCCAAGACCATAGAAAAGGCAAGATGTATAATCGGTTTGCACTTCAAAATTAGGATCTTCGGGTAACGATAAATTGGTTACATCATCAATAATTCCAATGGTAAATCCATGAAATGGATGATCAGTTTTCAAGTGATCGAACACTGCTTTCACTTGAGTAGGTTGAGTATCCTTACTAGAGAGTCCATAACGACCACCAATAATCACAGCTATTTCAGGACGGGCTTCTTTGACAACTCGATAAACATCGAGGTAAAGGGGTTCTCCAATAGCGCCAATTTCTTTGGTACGATCCAAAACGGCAATTTTTTGAGTCGATGAAGGTAGAACTTTCAATAAATGAGCAGCCGAGAATGGACGGTAGAGGTGAACTTTCACCATCCCTACTTTTTCTCCCTTGGCCATCAATGTATCAATGACTTCCCGCGCCGTTTCACTAATAGACCCCATCACAATAATCACGTTAGTGGCATCTGGAGCGCCATAATAAGTGAAAGGTGCGTAATGTCTTCCCGTTAATGAAGATATTCTTTGTAAGTATTTTTCTACAATACCAACCACGTTCGCATAATGAGTGTTTTGCGCTTCTTTTCCTTGGAAATAAATATCATCATTTTCATTCCCACCACGGGTGACTGGATTGGTATGAGGATTCAAAGCATTCGAGCGAAACCGTGCTAATGCTTCGTGATCCAACATCGCCGCCATATCCTCATAGGATTGCAATTCTACTTTTTGAATTTCATGAGAAGTACGGAATCCATCAAAGAAGTGCAAAAACGGTGATGAAGCTTCAATGGCGCATAAATGAGCAGCCATCGCTAAATCAGCAACTTCTTGTACGGAATGAGAGCATAAAATAGGAATACCGGTGGGTCGAGCCGCATAAACATCTTGTTGATCTCCAAAGATGGACAACGAACGCGAAGCAATGGCTCTAGCAGAAACATGAAAGACTGCTGGCAATAGTTCTCCAACACATTTATAAATATTGGGTAGCATCAACAATAAGCCTTGGGATGCCGTATACGTGCTCGCCAAAGCTCCACCTTGTAAGGTTCCATGAACGCAACCAGCAGCCCCAGCTTCTGATTGCATTTCAATAACACGAACGGGATTCCCAAATATATTCTTCTTTCCTTGAGAGGCCCACAAGTCGATGTGCTCAGCCATGGGAGAGGAAGGAGTGATGGGATATATACTTGCTACCTCAGTAAAGGCATAGGAACAATAGGCAGCTGCTTCGTTTCCGTCAAGCGAAACAAAGACTTTTTTCTTGATCTTACTCATAGTTCGGTTCCTCCTTGATACTCTTATATTATACCAAACCTATCTTCTCGATGACACTCATTTTTGGCGGATAGCATCCAGATAAGATTGAACAGGTTTTTTGAGATCGTCGCGACGCAAAGCATAATCAATGATTGCTTTCACATAACCGAAACGATCTCCCACATCATAACGTTCTCCTTCAAAATCATAAGCATAAACAGGTTCATGCTTGGACAAAGCCATGATGGCATCTGTTAATTGAATTTCTCCGCCCTTTCCTGGGGTCTGCGTAGAAAGCTTATCAAATATTGAAGGAGTAAGGATATAACGCCCTAGGACAGCTAGATCACTCGGAGCATCTGCAATCGCAGGTTTCTCGACAAGCGATTGAACTTGATAGGTTCTTCCATGGACCGGCTGCTCATTGGGTGCAATAATTCCATATTTACTTACTTCTGAATGAGGAACCGTTTGAACGCCTAAAACTGAATAACCCGTTTGATGATAACATTCAATCAGTTGTTGAAGAGCCGGTAATACTGGTGGCTGTGAATACACCACATCATCGCCAAGCAAGACCGCAAAAGGCTCATTGCCAACAAATGCTTGGGCACACAACACAGCGTGTCCCAATCCTTTAGGCTCTTTTTGGCGCACAAAATGGATATTGGCAAGATTGGCACTTGAACGTACTTGTGCAACAAGGTCATCTTTCCCAGACTCCTTCAACCTTGTTTCTAGTTCATAATGGACATCAAAGTAATTTTCCAACTCTGCTTTGTGAGCATTGGTAATAATCAGAATATCGTGAATTCCAGAAGCAACCGCTTCTTCTACAATTAGTTGAATCGTCGGAATATCGATGATAGGGAGCATTTCTTTTGGTAGAGTCTTTGTTACGGGCAAAAAGCGGGTCCCAAGACCCGCTGCAGGAATAACGGCTTTGCGTACAATGGATGATAAAGTCATTCTTCTTCTCCTTTTCGTAAAATTAAAGCACTGTCTTCTCCATCCATTTCTCGCAAGCGAACTTTGATGGATTCATAGTCAGAAGTTGGGATGTTTTTCCCGATGTAGTCAGGTCGGATTGGAAATTCTCGATGCCCTCGATCAATCAGAACTAATAATTGAATTTGAAGAGGGCGTCCTTGATCGATAATAGCATCCATTGCTGCTCGAACGGTGCGACCTTTATGCAATACATCATCAACAAGAATAACTCGCTTCCCATTTAAATTAATGGGCGGCTCCATGGCATCTTTTGCCCCCCGTTCTCGCAAAGGAATATCATCACGATATTGTTTTATTTCAAGACTAGTAACAGGGATAGTACAATGCTCAATCTTTGAGATCTGTGTTGCAATACGCTGAGCAAGTGGCACCCCTCTTGTTCGAATACCAACTAACACTAAATCTTGCAACTGTCTATTTTTTTCGATAATCTCATAAGATAGTCGAACAATCATTTTATTAATACTCGATTCATCAAATAATAAACTCATATGATCACTCCTTTTGCGACTTCCGAAGTTTAATTTCGGCGAGCACTAATTTCCTAAGGTCGTGTAATTGTTGATCACTTAAGATAACATGCTGATCAACAATTCCGCCAGGCACCGTAAAATTTCGATAGACATAATCCCCAAGACTTTCATAGGTTTGATTGGATTTTTTTCTTGGTTTGGGACGCGTACTTTTTACCAAGGAAGGTTCCACATAACGGTCCAATTCTGGAAGTAGATGCATTAAATTGTATGATTCATCCATGCGAACCATGGGATCAAAAAAAGCGAGTTCTTCCCGTAGGGCAGATTCAATGATGCCGATTTGAGCAGATAAGCGAGCAGCAGTAACGACTTTCATCTTGAATTTATTAAGTTCAGAGCGATATTTCCTCGCTTTTGTCTTCGTAATACTTGGGCTCACATTATCCAGCTCCTTTTTAAGAAATAGTAGCACATTTATGGTTGAGAAAAAAGGGGATATCCTGATTAAGATTGGAAATCCCCCTTTTATCAAACATTTTGTTGAATTCTTTGTAATGATTCAAATTCAATCGATAATTTACTTTGAATCTTTTTCAATAACTACATTTCCTGTTCCGGAATCTTTCGGTAAGAATTGATGCAAAAGTACACCTACGACTGCAGCAAGAGACATACCATAAATGGCAAATGCTCCATTGAAGAACGATAAGGTGGCTCCACCTAGTCCAATAACCAACATACTTGAAACAATGATCAGATTACGAGTATTGTTGAGATCAACTTTTGCTTCTGATAATACTTTAAGACCATTGGAGGCAATGAATCCATATAGTATGATGCATATTCCCCCCATGACTGCAGTAGGAATTGTTGCAATTAAACTTGTAAAAAGGTTAAAGAAAGAGAGAATAACTGCTAGAATTGCTGCTAATCCCGTTACATAAACAGATCCCACTTTTGTCATCGCTACCACTCCAGTGTTTTCTCCATAAGTCGTGTTGGCAGGACCACCAAAAATGGCAGCAACTGCAGTAGCAATTCCATCACCCATTAATGTGCGATTAAGACCAGGATCCTGAAGATAGTCATGTTTAGTGATATTACCTAATACTTTATGATCCCCAATATGCTCACATATTGTCACAAATGCAAGAGGGACAATAGAAATCAATGCTGCAGCATTTAGTTGATAAAAAGTAATGTTGGTTCCAAGAAATTGGGCATTCCCTTCAAAGAAACCGAGAAACATAAAAGGTGGAATTCGAAACCATTGAGCCGGTGATTGAAGAACTTCAAGAAAAGATAATCCCCCTGCTGCGGCTAGTGGCGCCTGGAAATTAACTAATCCTACAACGACTCCAAATACATAACCACCAACAATCCCGGCAAGAAAAGGTATAATTTTGAAGAATCCTTTTGCTTTAAGGGCTACGATAATGGTGACGAGAAATGCAAATCCAGCCGTTGCAATTTCCTTCCAGTTGCCCCCTTGGAGACCAGCCATGCTAATAGCGGTTGAAGATAACCCTAATCCAATAATTGCAATCATAGGACCGACAACCACAGGTGGAAGCAATTTTTCTAACCAATCTTTGCCAACAAAACGAATAATTAAGGCGACAATAACATACACGATTCCAACAGCAAAGAGTCCCGTTAATGCAGGAGCATACGATCCAACACTAATAATGTTCCCACTTCCATCTTTAACCACATTGGCAGCCGCAATAATTGCTGCTATGTAGGCAAAGGAAGATCCTAAATACACTGGAACTTTCGCTTTTGTACAAACAATATAAATGAGGGTTCCAATCCCCGATGTAAATAATGCGACTGAGACGGGCAAACCGGTTAACAATGGCACAAGAATGGTAGCGCCAAACATTGCAAAGACATGCTGAAAACTTAGGAGTACCCATAATCCTCTTTTCTTTGGTCGTTCGTTAGCCTGCAGTATCAAATCATTTTTTTCTTCCATGGTTTCAATTTCCTTTCCTTATGGATTGATGAAAACCTAGAAAAAATCCCCGCGCCCGCGGGGATTTCATGAATGCACCAGAAAAATATGCGTTCATCCTTCATAGCCTCACGGGACTATATTAAAGGTTTTCACTGCATTCATTATAGGGGGACTCATACCCTTTGTCAATTCCCTTTTTAAAATGACAGGGCTTACATAT
>CAZVZF010000059.1:0-5723 GCA_964631095.1 uncultured Eubacteriales bacterium | reverse complement strand
GGTTCTTATGAACGAAGCCTTATCTAAGTGTTGCACTTAAGATTACAATTTACTTGGACTTATTTCGGGGTGAAAGTTGAGATGGGGGAGTGAAAGGGGTACAATAGGAATAGATATAAAAAAGGAGAATTATCATGAACCCATCCTTATTAAAAGCATTAAAAATCTTAGATGCTCATCTTCCTGAAATCGAAGCCGCCAATCAGGAAGCCATTCAACGCATCCAAAGCTCGGGTAGTCGACTCATCGCAGTACGAACGGCGCGCGAGGTGGTCCCAGGCATGCACGATAAAATGTTGTTGCACTGTGGACCCAATCTTCCTTATGAACATATGGATGGTCCCATGAAAGGGGCCATTGCAGGAGCGTTGGTCTATGAAGGGCTTGCTCCTACCATCGAAGAAGCCACATTGCTTGCAGAAAGTGGGGCCATCGAGTTTGGTTCTTGTCATGAACACCAAGCTGTAGGGCCAATGACTGGAATTTTGAGTGCCTCCATGCCTGTTCATGTCTTCTATAATCCCACCTTTGGCAATTACAGTTATTGTTCGATTAACGAAGGATTAGGCAAAGTGTTACGCTTTGGCGCCAATTCCCCGGAAGTCATTCAACGACTTCGCTGGATGGAAAAAGAATTTGCGCCTGTCTTGCATGAGGCTTTGCAACTCACCGAAAATGGCATCGATATCAAAGATATTATTGTGCGTGCCTTGCACATGGGCGATGAAGTACACAACCGCAATCGAGCGGCCACTAGTCTCTGGTTCCGCACGATTACCGATTTGATTTTGCAAACATCCTTTTCTTTGGAACAAAAACGTGCCGCTTTATCCTTCATTGAACGCAATGACCACTATTTCTTAAATCTATCCATGGGAAGTTGCAAAGTGATGATGGATGCCGCGCGAGGCATTCCTCATTCCTCTGTTTGTGTTGTGTTAGCTAAAAACGGCTATGAATTTGGTTTACAATTAGCGGGATTACCCCATCAATGGTTCTTGTGTGAATCGGGGTATGCGAAAGGGATTCTCTTCAAAGGATATACCCAAGCGGATGCCGCCCGTGATATGGGCGATAGTTCCATCACCGAAACCATTGGTATTGGGGCCTTTGCGATGGCTTCTGCTCCTGCGATTGTCGCTTATGTAGGCGGAACGGTCGAAGAAGTCAATGAATTGTCCAAAAAAATGTATCTCATCTGTACCGGAGTTCATGATCATTTCCGCTTACCAGCGTTGAACTTTAAACCAACGCCTCTTGGAATTGATGTCATAAAAGTCGTTAAAACTAGGATTGTCCCTGTCTCTAATGCGGGCATCTCCCACAAACAAGCAGGTGTGGGTCAAATTGGCGCAGGCATTGTCTTTACACCGATGGCGGCCTATGAAGCCGCTTGCATCGGACTTGCTGCAAGCTTCGAATAAAGAAAAAGCCTCTTATCGTATTTTATCGATAGGAGGCTTTTTCTGCTTCTTTGAAAGATTCTTTGATACAAAGTGGGGACAAGAATAGATCATTTCCCACTTATCCAAACTTTTTATCCTATAAAGTCCATTATTAGATGTCCTTAGTTTATGCAATTATGCAGTAATCATACGGCCTTTCTGCAAGGACAATACTTACTTCATCATCATCAAGATCAATCTTTAGTACATTGATAAAGGTGCGAAAATCTCTTATTCCCCTAAATGTTAATGTATAAAATGCAGCATTGTATGGTCTTAATCCTACATTGAGCCATTCAAAATCTGCTAAAGGATGATAGGAATCAAATTCACCCGTTTCTAATAGTATTCGACTATCATATAGAGATCGAAGAGAGGGATTGTCGTCTAAATCGATGGATCTATAATCCATTAAAGTAAAATTATCAACATGGAAATATTGCTTCTCAATAATAGTATCATCAGGAAGCTGTCGATCCCGAGTGATAGAAAGAGTTACAGTAGTGTATGCATATCCATCATTGCCCATCCAAACACGTTCCTCATTATCATCTAGTATGTATGCAGAGAAGGAAAAATTTACATTAACAACCTTCACTTTGTATTCTTCAGATAGTCTTGTATTTTCATTAAAAAACACAAAATCTTTATCAAGCATTAATGGTTTTGGAGATGTATCGATCCCAATCGCATTAATAATTATGATAGCAAGTAAAAGACAAACACCAATGAAAGCAATAATTTTTTTCTTATTCATCCTATCAGCTCCTTCCTTAATAATCATAATTCAACAAGTATATAGAAAGATTTCTATTATTATCATAGTTTGTAGTAATATCTATATCTGGTGTTATGGATAAACCTATATCAAAATTGGGAGGATTTAGAGAAGATATATTTACTGAAAACGAAAAATCAAGATTGATATTATAATTCACATATGCATGCTTATAAGAAGAGAAAAAGTACATACTTGTGCATTGACTTACATTTTGCCTATTATTTGTCACTAGCCCTACATAAATATTATATTCTATTCTATTAATTCTTTTATTCACTACTCCTGAATCAACCATCAATAAAGGGTCAAAATAAGTTTCATCAGATGGTAAATCCGCATATAATCTCGAGGTCAAAAAAGAAGCAAGATAATTACTATTAGATGAAAAAGATTCAGCCCCTTTATAAACCCCATCAGTTATTTCTTCAGAGAATTCCGGTTCATAAACTTGGTTTATAGCACTCTCATAGTTTCCCATATCGCACATGGACTGACAAGGATAAACATCATATGTTGTATAATTAATCCTTCTTGTAATTGTATTTACTTGCGAACTTGTTGTTGGAATTAATTCAAATTTTGAACTTTCAAATCCAACTAACATAATGTCTATATTACGTTGTGTAGGAGGGACTACCCATACCATTTTAGTATGTAAATATACAAAAGGACTATTCATTTGAATACGCACTGAAAAAGTGTGTTCTGAATAGGATATTTCATATGTGCTATTTAATCTAACAGTTAAGGTTTCTGTACTACCTAGTCTAGGTAAGTTTATTGATTCTATATTGTTATCATAACCTAGAGTTGGAACAAGAGAATTAACTACAAATGATTGTGTAGCATTATTACCTTCTTGATCAATTACAGATATAAAATAATATCCGGGGATTCCAAAAAAGTGTCCTGAACTAAACGAGAACCACGAAGAAAAAGTATTTCCACTTTCCTTATACTGATACTTTGCACTAACAATATCCGCATCAGGGTCACTATACCATACCACTCTTGCATATTCCGATCCAGAAATAGAAATAACCGGTGGATTTCCATATTCAATTGGTGGGGTAATTATATAACTTACATTGTTTTCATAATTATCATCTTTGATTAAACCAATTGTTCTTTTTCTATTTTTCATTCTATCTAGCTTCTCTGACTCGGTATTATTATCAAATTGATCTTTATTTAATTTATTGCTTATATATTCGTTTCCGTCAACATATATTGTTTCAATATACTCTTTTTCAATTTGGATTGATACATTATTGTTATTAACATAATTAAAAGGATTTACTTGATAAAGTAATAAGCTCAATGAGACAATTATTATCTTTATCATAGTATTTTTACCCCTTTCCATCAAACATAATATAATTCTAACTTATTTGATATTTTCTCTACTTACTAAAATCATTAAATAGTTAAAAGAATGCAATTTTATAGTTATTATAGCACTATTTTAATAAAACACAATATTAAGTGGTGAAAAATGTTTCAATTTACTATTTTTATATATCTTTTCAAATATGCACAAAGGACTTTTCATTTTGGATTCGCTTGTGAATAAAAAAACTCAAATTAAAATCTAGATCCGCTTAGATAGATTATTTCCATGTTCTGCAACTAATTTCTGCACAATCCTTTTTGAAGCCAATCATCTGGATTAACTTGCACTAGTAATAAGTATGAACTTTGCATTTGATATAAAAACATGACAACTATCACCCATAGCAGAACTCAAATAAAGGGTTAAGAACCGCAATGATTATTCTTGCCTCCCCCAAATCAACTAGAAAAGAGCCCTAGACATTATCATTCTAGGGCTCTATTTTCTTCTTCATAGATAGGGTCAATGAATAAAGGATTATGCAATTTTCAGCTTTTTATATCTAGGAATCCTTATTTTTTTGATTGGAGATAGTTCCATGAGTCTTGACACATATCCTCTAAGGTAAAATGCGTCTTCCAACCAAGCTCTTGAGCCGCTTTGCTGGGATCAGCATAACAGGTGGCGATATCACCAGGGCGGCGTCCCACGATGCGGTAGGGTACGCGGACTCGATTCACCCGTTGAAAGGTTTCAACCATTTGCAGCACGCTATACCCTTGGCCAGTCCCTAGATTAAAGATATGTACGCCCGTGTGTGAAGCAAGATAATCCAGGGCTTTTAAGTGTCCTACACTAAGATCGACCACATGGAGATAATCACGCACCCCTGTTCCATCGGGGGTCGGATAATCATTACCAAAGATCTGCAATTCGGGAAGTTCGCGACTGGCAACTTTGACGATATAAGGCATCAAGTTATTGGGAATACCATTGGGGTTTTCACCCAATTGGCCGCTAGGATGGGCCCCAATAGGATTGAAGTATCGAAGTAAGGCTACCGACCATTCGGGATGAGCATGAACAAGATCTTGAAGGATTTGTTCAATCATCCATTTGGTTGTACCATAAGGGTTGGTGGTATGCAAAGGGAAGTCTTCGGTAATTGGAACCGTGTGGGGATCCCCATAAACGGTGGCGGATGAGCTGAAAACAAGAGAGTGAACGCCATGTCGCTGCATTGCTGCCAGCAAGGATAACGTTCCATTCACATTATTATCATAATATTTCAACGGTTCTGCCACGGATTCACCAACCGCTTTGAGTCCAGCAAAGTGAATAACCGCATCAAACGCATGAGTGGCAAAAAGAGTTTCAAGTCCCGTTTCATCTCGTAAATCGAGCGGAAAAAATTCGGGACGAATATCACATAAGGCAGCGATGGCATCCACGACACTTTCCTTGGAGTTGCTTAAGTTATCGATAATGGTCACTTGATGTTGGGCTTGTAATAATTCCACCACGGTGTGGGAGCCGATGTATCCCGTTCCGCCCGTTACTAATAATTTCATGTTCAACCTTCTTTCTTGTCATCTTCTCCATTATAGCAAGCATTGGGGGGAGACGCTACTTGAAATGATGCTTGAATTTCGGCTGTATTTTTTTGTTTGATGGTGTATAATCCCTAATAGGTGATGGAACATGAGTATTGAAATTAAAGAAGTAACCACGCTTGCCTTACGCAAAGCATTCATCCGCTTTGGCGATGAACTCTATGCGGGCAACCCTTATTATGTGCCGGCCTTGTTTGTTGATGAAATGAATTATTATGATCGAAATAAAAACAAGAACTATGCTTTTTGTGAGGATATTTCATATCTTGCCTATCAAGATGGAAAAGTGGTTGGACGGATTACTGGGCTTATCAACCACGCCTATAATGATAAAAAAGGACTGAAACAACTCCGCTTTCATCACTTTGATATGATCGACGATGTCGAAGTGAGTAAAGCCTTATTGAATGCGATTGCCAAGTGGGGCCAAGCGAAAGGTATGAACGAGTTTAATGGACCCATCGGCATGACCGATTTTGATAAACAGGGCATGCTCTTGGATGGTTATGACTTGGATAGCATGATGATTACCATCTACAATTATCCCTACT
>CAZVZF010000058.1:0-5752 GCA_964631095.1 uncultured Eubacteriales bacterium | reverse complement strand
TCCAAATCGATTGTGCTGAGCCTGATTTCACTAAATTTAGAGACTTTGTTCTATCTGAGATTCGATTCAACCAGTTACCCATTGTGAACCCACAACATGCGGATTCCTTATTGGAAGATTCGAGAAAATATGCGGAAGCTCGCTATCGTCGTTTGAAACGCATGGTTGGGTAGTAGGTTCGAGTATTTCATAAAGGGAAGAGAAGTAAATTCTCCTCCCTTTTTCATGCCATAGGCAATGAAATTGTGCTATAATACCGGCAGTCATTAAGAAGGGACGAATGTCATGAAACGTTTATTCAAAAACACCAAACTTATGTTAGGATTGGCTGCTACATTGTTCATTATCGGCGCTTTTTTCATTACAAAAGGTATTGTCGATGCCAATCGCCTAGAACCAGGCTGGGAATCGCTTGCACTTTCAAAAGTTATGAATGCAGAAGGGGTTGAAATATATCCTTTTAATTATGAAATCAATCTTCATTACTATTTTTCCACGCGAGATCAAGAGAAGCGAGAGCAGATGGTTCAGATGGAAAGTTACTTTAACGAAAAGATTGCTGAAATATCTAACCTATTGGATGCGGACAATTTATACTTGGATGATAACAATCAATACCTTGTTAATCTAGCTTATATTAATCAGCATTCAGCTGAAACGCTTACCATTGCGGAGCCCCTATACTCCATGTTGAAGCAGGCTTATCATTTTACAATTGAATCATCAGGGGAATATAATATTTTCGCAGGAAATCTCAGGCTTTTCTGGGAACAGCAGTTTCTTTCGGATAATCCCACTTCTACGGACCCTCAGCATGATTTAGTTACTCAAAATCAACTTAATGGAATTGTACAAGATTTAGCTAGACAATCATCGTTACTTAATATTGGACTTACATTCAACGATGCAAATAATCAATTATCGATTGCTTATCATCAAGATAATACGAATGAATTGATGATTGACTTTCAATATTTAAAATACGCTTTTGCACTCGATTATTTACAACAATCATTTATTGAGCAAAACTATCGATGGGGTTATTTCACTTCTTCATATGGGCATTTGGCACTATTAGGACCTAATCCAGAGTATACCGAGCAAGACTGGATACTTAACATCGCATATCCAGGAGATGCTAGCGAATCGTTAGCGAGGATGACTTATTCCAATGTTAATCAGCTTCAGTCAGTTATGATTTCTGATTCAACACGATACAGTTATTCCATTCGTTCAGATTTTTCTTTAGATACTCCCGACCGTTTACGACATCCTTTCTATTCATCAACTACAGGATATCCAAGTGATTCATTTCGTAATTTTGTAGCAGTTTCTGCTGATGAAAATTTGGTTTCACTATCTTACTATGCTCTTATGGCTTTTTTATCTCCTCATGAGGAAGCTTATAACATAATGGAAGAGAATCTCTTTGCAGACTGCCTTTCGATTGCGGTTTACAATAGAGGAAATCCTATTGATAATGATGATCTGCAAGTACTATTTACTAATGGAAACAACCATCAAATTCAATGGAGTGATCACATTAGTTTGTCGGATTTAAGTAATTAATAGTCGATATAAAAAGGGCTCATTTGCCGTGAAATGAGCCCTTTTTTTGTGAGGATAGAGGCTTACTTAGTGCTAAGCTTCTTTTCAATTAATGAATATTCTTTTTTGTATCGAGCAAATTCTTCAGAATTTGCTAAAACAAAGTGACCATTAGCTAATTCTTGAAAAGTAGGGGACTCTTTACTGTAATCGTGTTCGCGGGCGGCATCATAGACGAATAGTACTTTTTCCTTTTCTAATATGGGGTCAGGCAAAGGGATTGCAGAAAGAAGGGATTTTGTATACGGATGAATTGGATGACGGAATAATTCTTCGGTTTCCGCAAGTTCAACAATCTTTCCCTTGTGAATAACTGCAATTCGATCCGAGATAAATCGGACGACTGACAGATCATGAGCAATGAATAAGTAGGTTAACCCACGCTTATTTTGAAAATCTTTTAAGAGATTAAGTACTTGAGCACGAATGGAAACATCCAATGCAGATATGGGTTCATCAGCAACAATAAACTCTGGCTCCATGATGATGGAGCGAGCGATTCCAATTCGCTGGCGTTGCCCTCCAGAGAATTCATGGGGATAGCGTGTCATGTGCTCTGGAAGAAGCCCAACACTTGTCAATGCATTTCTAACCTTTTCGAGACGTTCTTCTTCATTGCTGTAGAGTTTAAAATTATACAATCCTTCTGAGATAATATAATCTACGGTCGCTCGTTCGTTGAGAGAAGCAGCGGGGTCTTGGAAGATCATTTGGATGTTTCGGATTACTTCGCGGTCTTCATCCTTACTTATTTTCCCTGATATTTCTTTGCCCTTGTAAAAAATATGACCTTTTGAAAGGGGATTAATCCGAACAATAGCACGTCCAATTGTCGTTTTTCCGGAACCAGATTCTCCAACAAGTGAAAAAGTTTCACCGCGATAGATATCAAAACTAACATCATCAATTGCTTTGAAAAAATTCTTCCCTTTTTGAAATTGGATCTCTATGTTTCGAACTGATAGAAGGACCTCGTTTTTTGAAAAATCACTCATTATTCGTCCCTCCTAATAGTAAATCTATCTTTTAATTTTTTGTGTAAATCGTGAATAATCTCCGGAGATTCCATTTTTGGAGCCCGAGGATCCAATAACCATGTTTTTGCAAAGTGTGTTTCAGATACTTGGAACATAGGAGGTTCCTCAACAAAATCAATTTCTAAAGCAAAAGGGTTGCGAGGAGCAAATGCATCACCCACTACTTTATGATAAAGAGAAGGAGGTGTTCCTTCAATATAAAACAGTTTACTCCCTTTCTCAGCTAGTTGGGGAAGGGAGGAAAGTAATGCCCAAGTGTAAGGGTGACGAGGTTCAAAGAAAATATCTTCCACTGACCCAATTTCTACAATTTGGCCAGCATATAAAACTGCAACCCGATCAGCAACGCTAGCTACTACTCCTAAGTCATGAGTAATATAGATGGTTGTAAACCCATATTCTTTTTGCAAATCCTTAATTAACTTAATAATTTGTGCTTGAATTGTAACGTCAAGTGCCGTCGTTGGCTCATCGCAGATAAGAATTCTAGGGTGACAAGCCAAAGCGATGGCGATGACGATACGTTGACGCATTCCGCCAGAGTACTGGAACGGATACTCATTGTATCGTTTTTCAGCATCGGGAATGCCTACTTTTGTCATCAGCTCAATTGATAAGCGCTTGGCTTCCTCTTGAGATTTCTTTTGATGTTTAATTATGACTTCTGCAATTTGCGACCCAATAGTGCGGATTGGATTGAGAGATGTCATTGGGTCTTGGAAGACTGTAGACATCTTAATACCACGAATTGCATGCCAATCTTTATTGGTTTTAAAGTTTGCCAAATTTTGATCTTCAAACCAGATTTCTCCACTAGTCACTGAACCATTATCTTCAAGCATCCCAGTAAATGTTTTGGTTAATACACTTTTTCCGGAACCAGATTCACCGACAATTCCTATGGATTCACCTTCATAAATATCAAAACTAACGTTGCGGATAGCCGTTAAAACTCGCGAGCGAACTCGGAATTGTACTTCTAAATTTTTTACTGATAAAATTGGCTTTTTATTTTCCATGATCATATCCTCCTACATGTGTGTTTTTGGATCAGAGGAATCTGCAAGGTTTTGACCAACCACATATAAAGTGATGGTGACCAACGCCGCAACGGCAACTGGAATCCAAAATACATAAGGCTTTTGATCCATCCATACCGAATAAGTTTGAATAATTCTTCCTAATGACTGACGAGAAGTTCCCATCCCAACACCAATATAAGAAAGAAAGACTTCGAATGAAATATACGATGGAATTTCTCTAGAGGCTAAGGTGACAATAACTGAGGTCAAATAAGGAAGAATGTTTCGACTTATCATTCGAATAACCGGAGTTCCCAAGCACTTTGAAGCTAGATTATACTCTCGGTCACGAATAATAACTACTTGGGTACGGATGAAATAAGCAATTCCAATCCACCCCGTAATTGTCATTGAGGCGACAAGCTGCCAAAAGCCAGCACCTACAATGTACATAAACACCATAATAAATAAGATAAATGGGACATTCGATATGATGTTATATACTTCTGTCATAATCTTATCGACTGCTTTGGAATAGCCCCACCAGGCTCCAACAGCGACGCCTACTACGATATTAATTATTGAACAAATTAATGCAAGTAATAAAGATGTTTGAGCACCGGCCCATACAACGTCAAATAGTGAGTCGCCAACTTGATCAGTTCCAAACAAGAATTCGGCTGAGGGAGGAAGGAAATGGGTTTCTGGGTTATTAATATTTGGCATCGTTAATGTATAGCCAGATATTAAGGGTTGGACAAAGGAGAGAAAAAGGACAATGAATAAAAGACCTAGAGCAATATAATTAGAAGGTTTTGAGAAAAACGAACGAAAGACAGAGCGCCAATATGAATAATTAGGAGCATCAATACGTTCGGATTCAATTGCGTTGGTTTTTACAACCTTAAACAAGTTCTTTGATTCCATTATTTTCTACCCCCACTTTCAACAAAGGAAATACGTGGATCAACAAAGGTAATTAAAATATCACCTAACAAGAGCGCCAATACGGAAAGGGCAGTGAAAATGAAAGTTAATGCTACAATAAGAGAGTTATCAAAAGCATTAATGGAAGAAGTTAACATCTTCCCCATGCCTGGCACTGCATAGACTCGCTCAGTAATAATCGCACCAGTAAGTGTGCCTACAATACTCATCGGAATACCATGAACAATCGGGATGATTGCGTTGCGTAAGATGTGCTTAGAAAAGATTTCGGTTTCTGTTAACCCTTTGGAACGGGCAAATTTAACATAATCCGAAGAGGTTTGGTCGATCATGAAACGACGAATCCACATCATTAATCCAGCAGCAGCGGGTAATGCAAGAGAGAAGATAGGTAGTATGTATGATAATGGATTATGAGCTCCATAGACAGGGAATTTAACAGGCAAGCCTATGGCGGCACCAATTCTACTGAACATGAATATATAAGCTAGAGAAGGTACAGCAATAATAAATATGATATAGAGCATAGCAATTTTGTCAAAAGTTCTATTTTTATATTTTGCCATAAAAATTCCAATGGGGAGTCCAATAATATATGAGAGTAACATCGCTAATATGCCAATTGTGAATGAAGTGCTTAGCATGGAAGGATCTGAATAGTAGGCTTGACAACTCGCATAATTATCTGTAAAACGCGCTTGTTCAAAAGGACTAAGAGTAGGTTTATAGACACACGTATGTTCATTAACATCACTTGCTTCAGCAAGACCGGTTGGATAAGTAATATCAATAATAACATTATTTCCTTGTCCGCTAGAAATTACATTGATAATATCTCGATCGGCAAATAGAGGAAATGAATTTCCTAAGTTCAATTTAACAATGTTAAAATGGATAAAAGGAAAACTATTGTCAAAATAAATTAAATATTTATTATCACAACCCGAGCACATAAGAGCAGGAACGTTATTCCAGTCGCGACCAATATATATATTGCGTTCCATGTCTGGATCGAGTTCATTTTGTACTTGATTAACATGCTGAAAAGTAATGATGGTTGAAAACCATTTTAACATCATTGCAAAAGGAGAATTATCTTTATATGCATACGGTTTTCCAGAGGTTAGGTATTGTGTC
>CAZVZF010000057.1:0-5804 GCA_964631095.1 uncultured Eubacteriales bacterium | reverse complement strand
GATCCAGTGAGTGCGGGACTTGTCGCTTCTTTGGATGCCCCCAATGGAACCAATACCGGCACCCATGACATGAATCCCGTTGCCGAACAAATCGCCTTAGTGCTTGATCTTGTTCCAGGAGCCACCAAAGTGGGAATTCTATACACCGCTAGCGAAGACAACTCTCAAATTCAAGCAAGTATGGCCGCTTCAGCTGCCGAAGCTCTTGGACTGACAGTGGAAATACGGACCGTCACCAGTGCAGGTGAAATTCAACAAGCCATGACAAGTTTAGCGAATGCAGGAATTAACGCCTTGTATCTTCCCACGGATAATTTGTTAGCTTCTTCGATGGAAATTGTCAATACTCGTGCCACCGAACTTCAACTACCTGTCGTCTGTGGAGAAAGTTCCATGGCTGAAAATGGCGGAACCGCAACATTAGGCATCAATTACTATGATTTAGGTTATCTCACTGGTGAAATGGCTGTCCAAATTCTACGCGGTGAAACCACTCCAGCAGATCTGCCTGTTGAGGGTCTTACCAGCTTTGATCTCATCATTAACCTTGACCAAGCTCGTGCCATCGGATTGACCCTTGATGCTACCTTCCTTGCTTCGGCTAATCGTATCATCGACACGGAGAGCAATGAATAATGGGACTTGAATTGATCCTACGAGATGCCGTAGAACTGGGTTTTATATGGGCATTACTTGGCTTCGGTGTCTTCATTAGTTTTCGTATTCTCCATTTCTCGGATTTATCCGTTGATGGATCATTTGCTTTAGGAGGAGCCATGATGGCAGCTCTTTTGGTGGAGCATGTGTCCCCCATTCTTGCACTTCTTGCCTCTTTTCTTGCTGGAGCACTTGCAGGATTAATGACTGGATTCTTGCATACCAAGGCCAAAATACCAGGTCTTCTTTCAGGAATTATCACGATGACGGGTTTGTATTCCATTAACTTACGTGTGCTTTCAGGGCGAGCAACCGTTTCTTTATTAGGAGTAGACTCTTTGCTCAGTTGGATACACTCTTTCTTCCCGGATCGTTTTCTGGGAACTGTGCTTTTAGTGGGGGGATTACTTATCCTCGTTGCCCTAGGGCTCTACTGGTTTTTTGGTACCGAACTCGGTTGTGCCATTCGTGCAACGGGCTCCAATCCTGCCATGGCGCGGTCTCAAGGGGTCGCAACAGACCGCATGATTCTCATTGGCTTGGCATTATCCAATGGATTGGCTGCTTTAGGTGGGGCCCTCCTAGCCCAACAACAAGGTTTTGCGGATATTAACATGGGGCGGGGAGTCATCGTCATTGGAATTGCTGCCATTATCATTGGCGAATCCTTGTTTGGTCGTCGCAGTTTCAAAAATTCACTCCTCTCGGTCGTGTTAGGGACCATAACCTACTATTTACTGATTGGTCTTGCCATTTCTGCGGGTTTCTACCCCAACGATTTGAAACTGCTCAGTGCAGTGCTGGTAGCAACCATTCTTGCCTTTCCTATCTTACGAAGAAAACTCCAAGGAGGAATGCACCATGCTTGAACTTCTTGAAATCTCGAAAGTCTTCCCACCTCTCGGTCAGCAAGGGGAAGCAGTCGTTGCACTTAATCACCTTTCCTTGCACGTGCAACCAGGGGAATTTATTACCATCATCGGGGGTAACGGCAGTGGAAAGAGCACCTTATTAAATGTCATTGCGGGATCCCTTTCCGCTGACCAAGGGCGCTTGTTTGTCCATGGTCTCGATTTAAGTGGCACTAGTGAACACCATCGTGCCAAATACCTCGGGCGCGTTTTTCAAGATCCAACTCTCGGTACCGTCTCCGATATGAGTGTTGCCGAACACCTAGCGATGGCCACCCGACGGGGAGATCCCCTTCGTCTACGATGGGGTTTAAAAAATGATATTATTGCCAAAGCTAGTGAGTCCCTTGCAGCCATTGGTTTAGGGTTGGAAACGCGTCTCCATGCCAAAGTAGGCGTACTCTCTGGCGGCCAACGTCAAGCATTATCCTTGGTCATGGCCACCTTGCGGCGTCCCGATGTGCTCTTATTGGATGAACATACCGCCGCTTTAGACCCTAAAACCGCCGCTTTGGTCCTCGAACTCACGGAACGGGTAGTCACCGATCAACAGCTGACGACCTTAATGGTGACTCATAACATGCGGGATGCCATTCGTTATGGAAATCGCTTGCTGATGATGGATCGTGGCACCATCTTATGGGATGTCTCTGGTGAAGAAAAACGCCAGCTGACTCCTGAAAAATTGGTGCAGAAATTCTTTGAATCCGACCCCAATGCTGTTATTAGCGGCGAACTCTTTCTATCGAAATAAAAATAGGACATCGCTTGATTGCGGTGTCCTATTTGTTATGCGTTATTCAAAGTAAATTTCAACGGTTTCATTGCCATCAGCAATGTCAATGATCTTCGAATTTTCCGAACCTTCTTCGAGCATGGCCATGATCTCATCAAAATCAATTTGATTCAAAGCATCGCGCCCTTCTGCATCTTTAACGACATTCGCACTGAATTTCTTGGCGTATTTGAGCAAACCAACGGGTAAGGTGACATTGACGCGTTCACTGCCGTTCTCTCCGCTACGAACCTTAATGATTAAGTATTTGTATTTCTTTTTTGCTTTTTTGACAGAGTCTAACACTTCGACGTCGGTTTTAGGTGCCGTTTTGGGCGCATCCTTGACGGGCTCCTCCACTGCATGTTCCATCATTTCCATGGCTTCATCGACATTGATGACCCCATCTTCTAACATTTTTAATATTTCTTTCTTGGTCATGGGTTGTCCCTCCTATTCCATGAGTTTGGCCGCTTCTTCGGCCTTTAGTTCCCCACGCGCAACTTTTTCCATAAGTTCACGACGCCGGGTTATTTCATCATCACCACGCATCGGCAATTCTAATTTTCGAATGACTTGTTCCAACATTTTTTTGACCGTAGGATACGAGATTCCAAGATCGCGTTCGACGCCTTTGATGTTGCCTTGATTGGCTAAAAACAATTCCACAAAACGCAACTCCTGTTTGTCGAGGTAAGAGAACTTCGAGAGTTGGAAATCTCCACTTATCTCGATGCCACAATGATTGCAATGCAGCTTTGCGACATTTAAACGCTCCTGACATATCGGGCAAATTCCAATAACTTCCATCGATTCGTCCTCCTTGTTATAGTTTTCGAATGGTGGTGGTCCATGCATTAATCTCAATCTTTACTAACAAGCCCCTTGGCAGTTCATTGAGTAACACGCGCAGTTCTTCTCGCACATCAACGGTTGCAACGTCGTGATGGTCTTGGCGCGTGGTTTCAATGGCTTGATGCGTATTGTCTTTGCCGTGCTCGAGCTTTTTCGAAGCAAAATGCAACAATAAAGCATGGGGCGCTAATAATAAGAGGATTGGAATCGTTTTATATCGAACCGTAACACTTAACATGGATGATCACCTCTCTACCCGTATCTTATACCCAATAATTAAATATGTCAATAGTAAAATTAACATTCTTAATTTAATTATTCATTTTATTAATTTACTATCGGGATAAATAAAAAATCGATAGGAAACCCTATCGATGAAAGCGAATGAAAGCGCGACGCAATCGTTGCACATTGGAATGGGGTCGATAGCGAGCAAAGCGCACCTTGCGATCACTGAGACGAACGGTGATGGTCTCAATGCCATCACGCTCGATGAGCAAATGGTCCAATCCCAATAGCAACGCTTCCTTTTCTTTGGGATGAAACGTTAAGGTTTGAGAGCCCCCTAACAGTAACGAAGACCCCAATGAAGAATATTCATTGTTTTGCAATCCTGCAATTTCGGAAAGTTGCATTACCGGCAGTTCCGGCATGACAATGGCCCCTCCCAACGAACGATTGTAAGCACTGGATCCAAAAGGCGTGGAAACACATAAGCCGTTTCCCCGAAACTCTTCTAACATTTCGCCATCGACTTCCACTTGTATCACGACGGTAAACGTACGATTTTCAATACGAAATTCATTAATCGCATATTCCGTCTCGATACCTTCCGGGCGATGGAAACTCACTTCCAGTAAGGGATGTTCTTCCACGTGAGGCTGATGATGGATAACATCTTCAAGAAAAGCATCCACTTCTTCGGGACGATAATCCGCATGAAACCCCAACGTCCCGGTGTTAATCCCCACAAATGCCACTTTCGCCAATTGTTCGGTGTATTGATGAATGGCACGTAGCATCTTGCCATCGCCTCCCAAAACAATCACCAGTTCGGGATCATTTGTATCTTCATAAAGACCCGCAGCAATCAGCTGTTCTTCCATTCGTTCTTTTAATGCGCGCGAGGATGCATCACTTTTATGAATAATCGTAAAGTATTTCATGCGTTCCACCCTTTCAAAAATGCCAATTTTATTGTATCATAGGTAAGGACAAAGGGGACAACGAAATGGCACAAAACATTGAGATTGAAATCAAGTATTTACTCTCGAAAGAGGATTTTGAGCGCGTCCTCAATTATTTTATGTTGGATATTCGCAATGCGAAAACTCAAACCAACTATTATTTTGATACCGCTTCGTTAACACTGAGTCATGAAAAACAAATTTTCTTTCGCGTGCGCGAATATAATAGTATTCTTGAAGCGACTCTCAAAACCCCTCTCGAGAGTGGGATGCTTGAAACTGTTGAAATCATCACCATCCGTGATCTCGAGAATTTAGTGCGGGGTCGAGGGTTGTGGGAAGGGACAATAAAAAAGACCTTAGAGCGTCTTCAATTTCCCGAAAGTGAATTGGTATACTTGGCTTCGCTTACCACCAAACGGCTTAGTGTTCCCTATCAAGGCGGAGTCTTTTTCTTCGATGTCAATACCTATGCCGATCAAAAAGACTATGAAGTGGAATATGAAACACACAACGAAGAAGTTGGTCATGCGATTGTGAAAGAATTCTTTGAGAACATTTATATTGATACTATGAACCCTTCTCGTTCGAAAATGTTGCGCGCCATTGAAGCCGTAAAAAAAGGAACTCCAACTATTTAAGTTGTCGGAGTTCCTTTTCGCATCCTTCACAGAAATTCGGACAATCAGGACCACAGCCTTCATTTTGCAATCTCCGTAATTCTGGAGGAATAAAGACGCGAATTTCCTCTTCGTTATAACCGACTTGAATCAAGCGATCATTGACAATAATCGGACGCTTCAAGATGGTAGGATTTTCACGAATGAACGTAATGAGTTCGCGGACGCTCATGCTATCCACATCAATGTTTTGTTCTTGCATGATTTTGGATCGTTTGGAAATAATATCATCGGTTCCATTTTCGCTTTTTGCCAGGATTTCTTTTAAATCGTTTTCATTAAGAACGGATGAAAAGATATTTTTTTCCACATAGTCGATATTCTTTTCTTTCAACCATGTTTTGACCTTCCGGCAAGAAGAACAACTAGGAGACGTATAGATTTTTAACATGTTATCACCTTTTAATTATTTTAACAGTTGGTGCAAAAAAACGCAAGACATGGTTCGGCTTGACGAGCCCCCCATTTTTGATTAAAATATACATGCAACGAACGATGAGAGTAGTCATGGTTTCCCTTCCTTCAAGCGAGTTCGCGGTCGGTGCAAGCGAACAAGGGACCATTCGAAATGGGCATCGGGAGCGGTCGCCGTAAACCGATTACGGCAAACAGAGGCACATCAGTGCGAATTTGGGTGGCACCGCGAGTTTATTCGCCCCAATGGAACGGTGTTTTTTTCATTTTTACAGACAAAGGAGGCCATCCCCATGCCACGAATGGTAAGTGGAATCAAACCCAC
>CAZVZF010000056.1:0-5903 GCA_964631095.1 uncultured Eubacteriales bacterium | reverse complement strand
AATACAGGGGATCATCAAAATGCATTCCTTTCTCCTACTCCTCGTGCCGAGTTTATTGCACACCTCAAAGCGGTATGTCCCAAAGTAAAAGTTGTCGTTCCCGGAAGCAAGAAGAAGTAACCGCTTTGTCATCGCGGATTGAATGAATTCAAAAAGAAAGCCCACTTGGGCTTTCTTTTGTTAGGAAGAACTAAAGATTTGTGCTTAGCATCACCATATCAGACGTTGATAAACATCTAACGCTTTGATTTTCCGTGGCGATAGGGTCCTGAGATCCCCGCCATTAACCATGGGCGTAATTGATCAATGGTTCCCGATTGAACACCATCTTTTCGAACAATGTAGCAGCGCTGAACATCCACATACAAATAAAGGTATTTGTTGGTTTCAACGACTTCGCCAAATTGCTTGTAGGAGACTTCAAGCCCCTCGTCCTCACCTCGTCCTTTGGCCGTAATTTTAACTACCTCAGGATGAAAAACATATTCTGTTTGGAAGGTAAAGGTTTCTTGATTGCGTTCGTATTGCCGCTTGGTCATCATTCGAAAGAAGATGCCATAAAAGGCATAAACACCGACTAATATCAGTAAGGGAATGTAATCCCAAGAAGTTAGTGCTCCACCACTGCTCCACGTAAGCACAAAGGAGGCCAACATTAATACGGCAGCAATTGCACTTAAGACAAAGAATAAGCGCATCCGCTTGGTATGCGTAATTTGATGAAGAAAATAATCACGATAAGTGGGATAATCAATACTCGTTTCAATACGAACAACATCCATCAATGCTTCCTCCTTGGCTCGATCAAAAGATTAATGCCCACGAATAGAAGGTTTACCGTTGAGCGAGATGGCTCATCGCCACCGCTATCTTCGCCCCTATCCGTGCATTATATTGTACCAAAGCAACATTGGCTTGTAAACTTTTCCCTTGACTTGCTTGTTCCACTGCCGCTAATAAGAACGGAGTGGTTGCTTTGCCACGAATTCCCTTTGCTTCCGCTTGTTTCAACGCCCCTTGAATCCATGCTTCGACGACTTGAGGGTCCAAGGCCTCTTGAGGAGGAATTGGATTCATGATTAACATCCCTCCTGCTAACGATAATGCCTGCTTGCTTTGCCAAGCTACCGCAATCTCGTGAGCTTCTTCGACACGAGCATCGACTGCTAAGCTACTAGACCGGCTATAGAAGGAAGGCCATGTATCGCAACGATAACCAAGCACAGGGACGCCATAGGTTTCCAAGACTTCTTGGGTCAATGCAAGGTCCAAGATGGCCTTAGCTCCCGAGCACACCACCATCACAGGGGTTTGTGCAAGTTCATGCAGGTCCGCTGAGATGTCCATGGTCGTGGCCGCCCCACGATGAACGCCACCAATGCCCCCTGTCGCAAAAACAGAAATTCCCGCTTGAGCGGCTAAAAGCATTGTTGCGGCTACCGTGGTGCCACCATTTAGTTTTTTTGCTGCAACCCAGGGGAGATCGCGACGACTTACCTTCACTACCGAATCCAACGAAGCAAGTTCATGAATTTCGGTTTCGCTTAAACCAATCACGGCTTCTCCCCGCATTACTCCGATGGTGGCAGGAATGGCGCCTTCTTCGCGGATGATACGCTCCAAGGACATTGCCACCTCCACGTTACGAGGATAGGGCATCCCGTGTGTAATAATCGTGGATTCTAACGCCACAATCGGACGTTTGTCGTCAAGAGCTTGTTGGACTTCAGAAGAAATACGGATAATCATAGGGAAACCTCCTTGATTCGGAATGAATCATTTTGTAAAGCCGCTTGAATGATAGCGGGTGTCACTGCTTCGTTCACAGTTTGACTCGTCGATAACGCAAAGGCCGCACAAGTTATGGCATAGTGTCCGACGTCCATAAGAGAACCATCATGGAGCAAAGCAGCAAGTGCTCCGGCAAAAAAGGCATCACCCGCTCCCGTTGCACTCTCCACGGAGGTGGGAGTGAATGTCAACCGCCGTCGCTCATTTGTGGTTCCTAGAAGTACCCCTTCTTCTCCAAGGGTAAGCCATACTTGTTGGACGCCCGCTTGGAGTAAAGCATCGACGGCGCGGTGATAATCTGCTTCACCCTGAAGCGGAAAACCCACCAGAACCTCAGCTTCGTATCGATTCGGCTTAATGGCGTATAGATGGGATAAGCAGGATTGTAATCGAACCGCCTTATGAGCGGAGATGGGATCCGCAACTATCCGACATGGAAGCATGGATACTAAGGCTTGCAACGTTTCTTCGCTTAAATTGCCATCCAAAACAACATAATCTTGAGGGCCTATCTCCTTGACCATGGGGCGCAATTGGTCCAAGGTTAGTTGGTCCAAAATAGACATATCAGAAATTGCCAATTCCATTTCATGATTGGCATTCATGAGTGCAAGATAGTGGGAGGTTGAAGCGTGGGGCAAGCGTAGAAGAAATCGAGTATCGATGCCACATGCCTGCGCATGCTCCCATAGGGCTTTTCCTGCGGCATCTTCTCCAACCACACTTATGAGCGTAACCGGTACATGAAGCCTAGCTAAATTCTCGGCAATGTTACGACCCACTCCACCAAAGCTCGTGGTAATGGTCCCGGGATTGGAGTCAAATCGCACCAAATCTTGATGAGCGAACCCTTGCACATCCACATTGGCACCTCCAATAACATAAACATTCCTTTTCATATTATCCGAGCCACCGTAAATCATCTTTGGTTGTAATTTTGATGTTTTCATAATCTCCTTCCACTTCTTCTGGGGTAAACCCTAAATAATGTGCAACAATACTGGAATCATCCTTAAAGGAGGATAAGGTTTGGTCTACATAGGCTTGTTCCATCGCCTTTATTAAATCTGCCGTGCGAAATCCCTGGGGAGTCTGCACCAGTTTGGGACGTACCGAGTGAGGAGGATATTTCCCATCGACAAGAATGGCATCTTTCGAGCAAACAGTGGGAATAACATTAACAAATCCCTCCTCCAATTTCTGCGTGACTCGTTTTAAAAGGGCTTTGGATAGAAGGCATCGTGCCCCATCATGCACCAATACTTTTTCTTGAGTCACCAATGGTACCGCATTCCACACACTTAAGGATCGAGTCGCTCCTCCATACACCAACTGAACTTGTTTGGCATCGAAAAGGGAGCGAAAGATTTCTTCTTCATCCGGGGGGATCACCAATAAGATTTGTTGACATTCACGATCATTCAAAAAGACCGCTACCGTTCGTTCAATGACTGTTGTTCCATGTTTACGGTGCAAGACTTTGTTGTATCCTAGATGCAACCGTTCGCCTTTCCCAGCAGCCGGAATGATGACACTATAGCTCATAGGCTATCTCCCCCTTCCTTTATCTTCGCCGCCCCATACTCCATGGCTGCTTCCCATTGGGTATCTTCAAACAAGGGCACCCCTTGTTGTTGTAACAATTCGGCAGTGATTCCTTGACCAACAATCAAACGGTTTTGAAAGGTCCCATCATAGCGGTGGGTGACGCCACACGAAGGACTGCGTGATTGCAGCAAGGTCGCGCAACATCCTTCTTGTTGATAACGTTCCCACGCTCGTTGAGCCCCCTTCATAAAGGCTTCCGTCTTATCTTCACCAACTCGATTGATGACGCGATTCCCCCGTCGTTCGCAAGGAATGCGAGGTGTTGAGAGCCCTCCCTCCACTTCAGGGCAGATTGGAATCATCTCTCCCCTACGAACTGCATCCACAATCGCTTGAATAGGCTGAGACTTTCCATCGTATCGACAAGGAATACCTGCCAAACAAGCACTCACTAACAAACGTGCAACGTTCATGAATGATGCTCCGACACTAACCGTTGCAACAAGGGAACAAAGACTTCATTAAAATGAATGGTATCATCCAAAAACGGCAGATGACCCCCCTCTGGTAAGGGAAAACCACCTTTCGCAGGCGCCTGAATCACAGCAAAATAATCGGCAATCAACTGGGGAGAATTTTGCCGATCTTGTTCCCCCCAGAAATAATACAAGGGGACCTCATAGTGCGCTTGCTCGGGAGTCAAGCGAAAGGTCGAATACATGTATTGAAGTAGGGGAAGCTGTGTTTGATAGAAAAGTGGATTTTGCGTGGAGCGATACTCGTCATAGGTTAAGTAGGGAGAGGTAAAGAGGAGCGTTAACATCCGCGCTTGACTTCCTTTTCCTTGTTGATACTTCATTTGAAGGCTACGTAACGTATGCAATTTATGCATCATGACTTCATCAAACACCTCAGAAGGATAGGGAGCGAGTTGAAACAAAGCTGTTTGATCATTGCTGTTTTTCTTGCTCATTAATACATCCACCATGTGTTCATACGCCCACGATTCATTGGCTTGCATATCAATCAAAGGCGTAATTCCAAAATAACTGATGACATCTTCGGGATGGAGACGAACATAAGCATCCGCTAGCACAGTCCCCCATGAGTATCCCATTAAAAAGATCCTATTTTTACCATACTTTTCTTTGATATGTCCAACAACTCTTTCGAGGTCCTGCATGGCCTGTTCCAGACTAATATCATTAATTTTATCCAAAGGATGATTGGCTAACGCCGTCTTTCCTGCCCCTTGTTGATCCCAATGTACCACCGTCACTAAATCTTCCCACGGGCGTTGAAACCCATGCAAAAAGGGCACTAAACTTGCACCGGGACCTCCATGCAAAAATAATAAAACAGGGTGGTTGCGGTCGTGGCCGCGATGACATAAATAATGTTTGGTTCCATCAAGATCGAGATATTCTTCTTCATCGATGCCGTTGGGCGTGGTAATACGTATGGCTCGTCGCATCCAACGACTACGCCAGACATACCATCCTCCGACCAAGGCAATCAATCCCAAGAAACATAGAATGATATAAAGAATTAGGGGCATCGTCATCACCTCACACTCCTATTATACTATGGAGACCCCATAATTGGCATGCTTGAATAAAAAAAAGACCCCCTTCCAAATCTTTTTGAATGGCATACAACATGGAAACGCTTTCTGTTCATTTTGATTACTTTCCCCCTTGACTTTTTTTTCATAAAATACTTACTTGTAATTTGAGACGAGATGCGTTTTAATACTTAATACACGCACCTTACACGTTACTCGAACTCTAGGAGGGAACACGACATGACAGTATCATATTCAGCTGCCGTCATCGAATCGCTCAATGAAGCCATTCGGAAACATTTTCCATTTATCAGCCCTATTGAACCTTCCTTTCATCGTACCCATGAAGGTGTTTCTCGACTTGTCATGTTGGATCGCTATGCTCAAAAAGACCGTGAATTGAAGACTTTAAAAGTCGGAGATTTTATTATATGCATTGTACGTGAAGACCCTAAATTCCCTTCCCGTGGTCTTGGTACCGTACTTGCCATTGATGAGGATCAACATAAAGTCACTGTCCTCTTGGAAGAAGAGTTTCGTGGCCAACTCACTGATTCCTCAGAAATTGAAACAGGGATCATTGTTCGGGCGCTTATCCAAATTGAAAAACCTTTGGAACTTTATTATGAACAAATCGCCCGTCGGGTTGGTCATGCGCTTGCCGAGGTGGAAACCAAGCCTGAGTTGCAACAACACTTTGGCGCCTTGTTTTCCAAAGAACTCGAAGAATTGAATCTTGTGCCAGCCGGCCGAGTATTGTATGGCGCTGGCAGCGGAACTGCTGTCACCTATTTTAATTGTTTTGTCATGCCCTATATTCGTGATTCACGTAGTGGCATTTCCGACCATCGCAAAGAAGTCATGGAAATTATGTCACGTGGCGGTGGTGTCGGCACCAACGGCTCAACGTTACGTCCCCATGGAGCCATTGCCAAAGGCGTGGGTGGAAAATCCTCGGGAGCGGTCAGTTGGCTGAACGACATTGCCAACCTCACCAACC
>CAZVZF010000055.1:1200-5905 GCA_964631095.1 uncultured Eubacteriales bacterium | reverse complement strand
AAGTTTATCTTTATTAGTTGCGGTGGCCTTGAATAAGATTAAACGCTTACAAGGACTCTTTCAAACAATCTTTTTCTTACCCTACGTAACCAACACGATTGCACTAGGGATGGTTTTTAAGGTCATGTTTGCGACCAACAATGGGCTCATCAATACAATATTAAGTGCCATTGGATTAGCTCCTGTAGCATGGCTCACTGATCCTTCTCCTGCGGGATATTGGTCTGCGCTTGCTGTCATTACAATTTATACAGTTTGGAATGGAATGGCCTTCAAAATTCTAGTTTTTCTATCAGGATTACAAAGTATTGATAAACAATACTACCAAGCAGCACAGCTTGACAACGCATCGCGGTCAAAAGTATTTTGGAGAATCACGGTACCCTTGCTTTCACCCATGATTGCTTATGTCATTATCACTTCCTTCATTGGAGCCTTTAAATCATATACCGACGTAATTGCAGTTTTCGCACGAGGAGACAATATTTTCGGGCCACCGGGAAATGACTTCATGTGGATTACTGTGGTTGGCTTCATTTATCGATCTTTGAAGGGGGGATTGATGCAATTCGGTGCCTTAGCACGCGCTTCTGCCGGTTCTGTAATCCTTTTAATCATTATCTTATTCTTTACTGTTATCCAACTTTGGGTCAGTAAAAAGAAAGTTCACTACTAGAGGGAGGAGGAATGAATTATGGAAACAACCGATCTTTATTACAATGATCCGCGAGAAATTCGCCGTGTCAAAGTTCGTAATATGACGTTTCAGGTATTGTTATATTCCTTTTTAGTTGCTGTTGCTATATTCATTTTAATCCCTTTTTATTGGATGATTATCACTTCGTTAAAAACAAAAGTGGAAGTAGATTTGATGGTTCCTACCTTCTTCCCCCAGACTATTGCTTGGTCCAACTATTCACAAGTATTCACACAGGTTACTTTGTTTGGACGTTACTTTCTTAATACGATTTTCGTTTCTGTATGCACAACTGCTCTTGTAGTTTTTACAACGGTTACTGCTGCTTTTGCATTTGCCCGTTTAAAGTTTAAAGGAAAAGAATTAATTTTTGCGTTGTTGCTTATGACCATGATGATTCCTGGTGAAATGTTTGTTATCACCAATTACATGACTGTCTCGGTTTTTAAGTGGACGGAAACGTATCAGGCATTAATCATCCCATTTGGTGTGAGTGTATTTTACATCTTTTTCTTAAGACAAACGTTCCAACAAATTCCCAATGAACTTTATTTAGCTGCTAAAGTAGATGGAATTGGAGATTTCAAATATTTATGGAAAATTATGATTCCAATTGCTATGCCTTCGATTGTGACCATTATTATCTTAGGATTGATGGGAGCATGGAATGCTTATATTTGGCCACAATTAGTGGCAAACAATGGACCTCTTCGAATGATTGCAAATGGCCTAATGGTCGCATTTACTACCGAATTTAGTAGCGAACCTCAACTCCAATTAGCAGCATCGGCTTTAGTAACTTTGCCATTATTCGTCTTCTTTGTTGTATTCCGTAAATATATTATGCGAGGCGTTTCACGTAGTGGAATCAAAGGATAGAATCATCCTATTCAAGGGTGTATCTATATAAAACAAGAAAGGGAGAGATTTGATGAAAAAGAGATTTGCCTATCTTATGACTGTCTCTGCAATGGCCGTTGCATTGACTGGTTGTGGTGGCACTGCTTCGAGTAGTACTACAAGTTCAAGTGAAAATAGTAGTACAAATAGTTCGAACAGTTCTAACTCAAGCAGTTCATCGAGCCAAGCCACCGATCCTATTACTTTAGCATATGAGCAATTGATGGCTCGAACCTCCGCTAATCCAATTGCGATTGATATGTGGCACGGATTTGGTTCTGGACCAACTCCACATTTAGAAGCTGCTGTAGCCGATTTTGAGACGTTATTTCCAAGCATTGATGTTACGCTCACCTCAAAAGGCGGATACGATAATTTGAAGAAAGCCACCACCCTTGAAATCTCAACTGGAAACTATCCAGATGTGGTTTTAGGATATCCTGATCACTTTGCAGAGTATCTTTCGGGTGGAATGATGGTAGCACTCGAACCTTATATTAATAGCAACCATGAATCCATCGGCATCGATTTGTCTGATTTTCATCAATACTATGTCGATGAAAATCAACAATTTGAAGCAGGAAAGACATATGGGCTTCCATTTAACAAATCGACGGAGGTTATGATATACAATAAGACCTTCTTCGATGCTCATGAACTAGAAGTCCCTTCAACTTGGGCAGAAGTTCGTACAGTGACCGAACAAATTTTAACAATTGTTCGCGCTGTCATTAATGGACCAGCGAATCCTCAAGGGAAGAAAATTGACACAGTTAGTGGTTTAGACTTTACCAATGTGTCATCCGCACAATTCTACCCAATGTCTTATGATTCTCAAGAAAACCTCTTTATTACCATCATTCGTCAATGGGGAGGTACTTATACTGAACTTGGAGAAAACTACGAGCAAGGTTTCATTCGATTTAACAATGAAACGACTCGGACTGCCATTAATTATTTTAAGACCATGTATGACGACAACCTCTTTGGACCTCCACAAATTTGGGAAGAACCAAGTTACGCAAGCAGACCATTCAAAGCTCTTAAGACATTAATTGGAGTAACCTCTTCTGCTGGTGTATACAACAACATCTCTGACAGTGGATCCTATGAGCTAGGCGTTGCTCCGCTCCCTTACAATACTGCCGACAAAGCCTACGTCATTCAACAAGGGACTAACATTGCTTTACTTAATAGCAATAATACTGTTGAAAGAATGGCTGGATGGCTGTTAATTCGTTATCTTACTGGAGATGGAAATCCTAAATTTGCCCTTGGAGCGAGTTATATGCCAGTAAGAAAATCCGGGGCCGCAAGTGAACTTTACCAAGAATTTATTACTTCGACCCCGTTGGATCCTAATACTAAATCTAAAGTAGATGCAGCTAGAATAGCCAACTTCTATCTCGATGAAGAAAACGATGTTGAATGGCAAGCCTTTACTGATCCAGGGTTCATTGGTTCCAGCGAAATTCGTGATACGATTGATCTCTTTTTCCCAGGAATTACGGTTGGACAAAAAGCCTATGATACGATGATGAACGAGATTATTGCGTTACTACCTTATTACGTTGAATAACAAAAAGAATGGATGGGTTTAAGATGAAATACAAGCATTTTAATTCATTTCTTGCATTGACGGCCTTACTGGTTGTCGGTTGTGCCCCAACGGCTTCCTCTTCCTCGAGCTCTCTTGAACCTAGTTCGAGCACTTCTTCAAGCATTGATTCGAGTATTAGTTCGAGTTCGAGCAGTTCATCCAGCTCAACATTTGTTGAGTTGAATACTTCAGTTACCGATGAACTTGAATTCGATGCTTCTTACTCCGGAAAATCATTTGATGCAGATGCAATCGGACAAGTTCAACTTTCGGCTTGCATTGATGGAGATACGGCCACGTTTCGAGAAGGTGATCTTCGGATTCGGTTAAGATTTATTGGGATTAATACCCCTGAATCTACCGGAAAAATTGATCCTTGGGGAAAAACGGCAAGTCGGTTTACCTGCCAAAAACTTAGTTCTGCTGCTGAGATTGTCTTAGAAAACGAAGTGAGCCTCTTCGGGAAATTTGATAATACCGGCACGCGATATTTAGGGTGGGTATGGTACCGTCCTAGCCAAGGAGAACCGTTTCGCTTACTCAATCTTGAACTCGTCGAACTCGCTTATAGTCGAAATTTTATGTTTATTTCAGAAAGCAAATATTTCAATCAATTTCGTGAGGCTCAATTGAAAACCGAGAACTCAAATCGACGTGTGTATGGAGAAGTCGATCCCAGTTAAGATTACAATACGACAGCACAAGAATTGACCTTAGAAGAAATTCACGATACCTTCGAAGAATATGAAGAATCGGGAACCAAACTTCGGGTAGAGGTCCTTATTCAAAAGTTCGTAGGTTCTAACATGTTTCTGCGTGATATCGATGTCACCGAAGATGAAGAAACCGCTGAACTTGATTATGGAGCGATGTATGCTTATGCTGGATATAACTCTGGCCTCGCAAGTTTCTTGCGAGTAGGAGATATCATTCAATTCTATTGTCGGGTAGGGGTTTTCAACGGAACGCGTCAAATCACTGACATTGTCTCGACGACCATTGGTAGTCAGGCTCTTTTGCTGAAATCAAGAGGGAATCCAATTACAGTGGAACCCGTCGATGCAACAAGTGATTTCTCAGACTATCTCGGTAAAATTGTCGAAGCGGAAATTGAAGTGCATCATCTTGGGTCCGAAGATGATCGCGGCAATTATACCGTTTATGCCAAACTTGTCGGTACGAATGTTGAACTCAATATTCGTATCAACTCTGACATTTATCCAAGTTATGGAAATTTATTTACCATTGGAAACCAATACTATGTACGTGGTGGATTAGTGGAATACAGTTTTGAAGATGACATTAGTTATCAGATTTTACTTGGAAACAATGTTGGAGATTCTTATGCCGATGCCTATCTGTTAAATAATTAAATAGGAGGAAAACCATGAAATTATCGAGAAAATTAGCACTCATTGCCTCGACTTTGTCGCTTGCCTTTGCTGTGCTAGCAGGATGCGCTCCAACGGCCTCGAGTTCATCCAGCTCTAGTAGCTCTTCTGTCTCAT
>CAZVZF010000055.1:0-1190 GCA_964631095.1 uncultured Eubacteriales bacterium | reverse complement strand
CGTCCTCTTCTTCGAGTACAAGCTCCGTTGAAGAAGGTCCAACCGATCAAGAACTTGTTGAAGCAGCAAGATCTGCCGTCTATGTAACAGGTTTGAATCAAGTTAAAACAGGGTTCAAACTCCCCAAAACAGTCGTTCGTGAAGAACGCACCTTTACAGTTACGTGGGAAGCGGACGTTTCCAATATTAATGTTGTGGCTTACAATGATGATTATTGGAAAGCAGAAGTCACAAAACCAACCTCTGGTCAACCAAGTGTTTCCTTTGTGCTAACTGCGACGCTTCATTATAATCAAGCAACAACTACTCGCACCTTTAATGGTGTCATTATGCCTTCTGCCGCTGCTTATGTCTTCACCGACATTTCGGAGTTGTATGACAATTCAGCAACTTATATTTCGCAAACGATTGAAGTCATCGGCGTTGTTAATGCAATTTACAATGACGACTACAATCCATTCTTCCATATTTCGGATGGTACGGATTCGTTGGCAATTTATCTCAACCCCGATGATGTTGCATTAGGCGATGAAGTCTCAGTTATTGGTCGTTTCGAAAAATATCACACTCTTTATCAAATTAAAACCGGAGCGACGGTTGAAGTATTGAGTGAAGATAATCCCTACTCAATCACAGATGGTGGGACCAAAACGATTGAAGAGATTATTGCTTTAGACGCAGCTACGAACAAAAATTTGGCAGGCACCAAGTTCACCGTAACCGGCATTGCTGGTGGTCGCCAAGATGGATCCTACATTGATCCAGTAATCTATTCAATGGATGGAACACAATGGATTGAACTCTATTATGGATCCTTAACCAATGCCCAAATTGCTACATATCTTTTACAAGCCGACAAGAAAATAACTGTCGATATTCTATATTATGTGAAGCACGACCGTGACGGAGTATATGCTTCCCGTTATTTCGATGTTGATGCATTAGCAGGTATTGATCTTTCCGAAAGCGAAAGTATTACATATGCAAAAGCTCGTTTGACCATGCCAGCAGATGCGGTCGCTGATATGACTCTTCCTGCCACAGGATTAAGTGGGACAACCATTACTTGGGCAAGCAGCAATACTGCAGTTCTTGAAGATAATGGTAAGATTCATCCTCAAGCGAGTCCTGTTGATGTTACCTTAACTGCAACCATTTCTAAAGGAACCGCAACAGCTGAAACTAAGGCG
>CAZVZF010000054.1:0-6239 GCA_964631095.1 uncultured Eubacteriales bacterium | reverse complement strand
TTTTTTATGTTGTCAAACTTTTTACGTTCAGTCGTATTTAAGATTTTTTTGCGTAAGCGAAAGTTCAACGGTGTGACTTCGACTAATTCATCGGTATTAATGTAATCCAAAGCTGTTTCCAACGAAAGCCGCCGGGCTCTTTTTAAGACCACGGTATGATCTTTGCTGGAGGAACGCATGTTGGTCAAGGCTTTCGCCCGCACCACATTGACGGCAATGTCGAGATCATAATTGTTTTCGCCTACTATCATGCCTTCATAAACCTTGGTTCCGGGTTCAATAAACATAGTTCCTCGATCTTCCAATTGTTCCAACGCATAGGCCGTCGCCATGCCATCTTCGGTCGCCACTAAAACACCCACATTTCGTTCGCCGACGTTTGCAGGGCGTTTCGGCCGATATTCTTTAAAGGTATGATTGATAATGCCATAGCCTTTGGTCAATGTCATAAAATCAGTCATAAAGCCTAACAAACCTCGTGAAGGAATCATGTACAACAAGCGCACTTGGTTTTCGTGAGTAATCATGTTCACTAAGTCGGCCCCACGAGGACCTAAGGCTTCCATCACATTTCCAAGATAATCGTTGGGGACATCAATCTGCAACTCTTCAAAAGGTTCACAAACATCTCCATCTAGCTCTTTTTCAATGACCTCGGGTTTCGATACTTGAAGTTCAAACCCTTCGCGACGCATGGTTTCAATAAGGATGGAAAGATGCAATTCCCCACGACCTGAGACTACCCAAGATTCACTATTGGGGATTCGTTCTACTAATAGACTGACATCTTTTTGCATTTCTTTGAACAAGCGTTCTTCGATTTTACGGGCGGTAACTATTTTCCCTTCCATTCCTACAAAAGGGGAATTGTTGGTGGAAAATGTCATTTGCAAGGTTGGTTCATCAATATGAAGTGGTTCCAAACGTTCAGGATGTTCACTATCACAAACGGTTTCACCAACATTGATGTCAGGAAGTCCTGCAATCGCAATGATTTCTCCAGCTTCAGCATGATCGATTTCGATGCGTTTGAGACCTAAAAAGCCAAATAATTTTTGAATACGAAACATCTTTTGGCTTCCATCACGGCGTAAACACAACACATTATCATTGAGTGAAACACTTCCTTGGGTGATTCGACCAATGCCGATACGCCCCAGATAATCACTGTAATCGAGTAAGACGGGTTGAAATTGGAACGGTGCATCCAAACGAACTTCTGGAGCGGGTATTTCCCGTAAAATGGTTTCGAAGATGGGATCCATCGTCGGTTGTTGGGATTCGATTTCAGGCGAAAGCGAAGATGTTCCTTTTAAAGCAGAGGCATACACTACCGGAAATTCCAATAACGAATCCGGCGCTCCTAGTTCAATGAACAATTCCAAGGCTTCATCCACTGCTTGGTGAATACGGGCATTGGGACGGTCCACTTTGTTGACCACTACAATGGGCTTGACTCCCGCTTCTAGAGCTTTTTTCAAGACAAAACGAGTTTGAGGCATCGTACCTTCAAACGCATCAATGACTAAAAGAACACCATCGACCATACGCATAATTCGTTCTACTTCGCCGCCAAAATCCGCATGGCCCGGAGTATCAAGAATGTTAATACGATAATCATGGTATTGAATGGCCGTATTCTTTGCTAAGATGGTAATGCCCCGTTCCCGTTCCAGAGCGTTGCTATCCATCACACGTTCCACTAATTCTTCATTGGAACGAAACGTTCCTGATTGGCGAAGAAGTTGGTCCACTAAAGTTGTTTTTCCGTGGTCTACGTGGGCAATAATCGCAATATTTCGAATCTTCATTTCCATCACCTGCTTTAAAGACGCACTCCATTATAGCACTATCTATGGTCTATGAAAAGAAAAAACTCCATCCAATTCGATGAAGTTTTGTTTAGAAGAAGGCAATCACAGCGAAGATCACAATAATAATGTTGCTAATGTTAATCAAGAGGGCGCCAATCCCCATCCATCGCAAGAACGAGTGAAGTTCCAACGGAATGTTGCTTCGATCGATTAAGCCAATCTGCTTGCCTAGATAGCGTAAGAAATACCAGCAAAAGACCGCCACAAAAATGTATATAGAAGGAAGGGGTCCTATGATTACGAGACCAAGACCTGCCAATGATAATAGGAGACACCCCACCATGAAGAACATAAGTCGGGTGCGCTTCTTGGGTGTTAAGCGGGCAAGAAGTTGAGCATTCCATTGGGCAAACTCCAATCCACAATGTGGACAAAAAGCTGCTTGTGGATCATCCACAAGATGATGACAATTGGGACATTGCATATCGATAACCCCCTTTGCTAGAATATGGTATCATAAATTGGTAGGAAGGGGTATCCCCCAAATCGATGGAAAAGAAGGAGAACACCCAAATGAAGAAAATCATGTTTTTTTATCAAGAAAGCTGCCCATTTTGCATCCGAGCTCGACAACACTTGCGCGATTTACAACAGGAACATCCCGAATATCAATCCCTCGAGATTGAATTCATTGATGAAAACCTTGAAGCGGAACGAGCCGCCACCTTTGATTATTATTTTGTCCCCACCTTATATGTTGATGGGGTCAAAGTCCATGAAGGAGTCTTACGTCGCACCAAACTAGAAGAAATTCTCGCCAACGCTACTCAAGAACAGGCTCGATAGGGTCTGTTCTTTATTTTTGGCGTCGTTTCTTTGGATGCCAAGTAAAGCGCATGTTTTGGCGTTTGAGGCGACTGGTGTATTTTAAGAGCGCAACACCACTAGCAAGAGATAAGACCACGGACCCTCCAACCGCCCACCAAAAACCATGTTCCTGGGAGAGAGGGAGAATGAAGTTCATTCCAAAGAATCCACCAATCATCATTGGGATAGTAAGAACAAGTGTTAAAACGGTCAAGGTCTTCATTACCGTATTCATATTATTGGAGATCACCGAAGCAAAAGTATCCATGGAGCCACTCAAAATATCCCGATGGATGGCGCACATTTCAGCGGCTTGTCGATTTTCGATGATGGCATCATCGAGTAAGGCCATGATTTCGGGTGCTCGTTGAACTTCTTCGAGATTACGCATCTTCTCGAGCACAACACCATCCGCATTGAGTCCTGTGGAAAGATAAACCAGCGACTTGGAGAGATTCATCAATTCAAACAAACCACTATTTTGTAAAGATTCACGTAAACGTTTTTGAATCAACTCACTGTTGTAATCCACTTGTTTCAAGGTGGTTACAAACATGGCTGCATTGCGATACAATAGCTGAACGGCGAATTTCATCTGGTTTTCCAGGGAAAAACCCTTTGGTAATTTGGAGACCAAGTTCGGAATAACGAGATTTTGGCGCGAGGCTGCTGTCACCACATATTGATCGTTCAATAAGATGGCCAACGGCACCGTAAAGAAATGTTGGGTTTGCGGGTTTAACTCATCGTTTTGGGTGGTGGGCACATCCACCACGATGATACGTACATTCCCTTCTGCATCCAAATGGGCCGCTTCTTCCTCGTCCAAGGCCCCTTTGAGGATACTTGAGGCAATTTGAGTACGAGCAGCGACTTGTTCGATCTCCTCCTCCGTGGGAGCCACTAAACGAATCCAAGCTCCAGGAGAGACCTCTTCCAAATGGTCATAAGTTTTTATCAATCCATTGGGATCGAGCCAATGAGCAAGAATCATGCAATCCCTTCTTTCTTTCTATGTTTATTTTTATTATACTCAAAATAGACGAAAAGGAATGAAAAATCTTCATTCACTCTTCCCCACAGAAAGGATTATCCCCCCATGAAACCCCTTCACTCCAAAATTGCCCTCATCACGGGTGCCTCCCAAGGACTCGGACGAGCAGTAGCCATGGCCCTTGCCGCTTCAGGCGCAGAGGTCATTGTCAATTACCATCCCAGTCAAGAAAACGCTGCTAATGATGTGGTCGCTCACATTCAACAAGAAGGTGGTCACGCTGTCTTGTTCCCCGCTGACGTCACTTCATTGGAACAACTACGCCAAATGTATGCCTTTGTTCAATCCACTTATGGCCAACTCGATATTCTTATTAATAATGCTGGTGTCATGAGCAATGGCCCTCTTGAAAGTGTCACAGAAGCTGATTTTGACCGTCATTTCGCCGTCAATGTCAAAGGAACTTATTTCAACATTCAACTGGCTGTTCCTTTGATGAAACCCGGTGCACGGATTCTTAATTTCTCTTCTTCGGTTACCGGTCAAATGTATGCAAACTACTCCATCTATGCTGCAACCAAAGGTGCCATTGATCAGTTGACGCGCCATTTGGCCAAAGAACTGGGTCCGAAAGGAATTAGCATCAATGCTATCGCCCCTGGTCCCAGCAATACTGACATGTTCGTGGTTGGGCGCAGCGATGCTCAACTGGCCATGACGAAAGCCAACATCTCTGCCGGTCGTTTGGGGGAACCTTCCGATATTGCAAGTCTAGTTCTGATGCTCCTTACGGAACCTACTGGCTGGATTCAAGGTCAAACCATCAAAGCCAACGGTGGTTTCATTTAATGAAAAATCTCCTCATCGAGGAGATTTTTTTATCGGTTAAGTATGTGGGACTTCTCGCCAACAACTGTGGCGCCAGCAGGCACATCATGGAGTACAACTGTATCAGCACCAATCTTTGCATCATCACCAATCGTGATGTTTCCTAAGATTTTTGCTCCCGTCCCAACCAAGACTCGGTTTCCCAGTGTGGGATGACGTTTGGCATGAGCATGTCCCGTCCCCCCTAAAGTAGAGCCATGAAACATGAGGCAATCATCGCCAATGATGGCAGTTGCACCAATCACAACGCCAGCTCCATGGTCAATAAACAGGCGTCGACCAATGGTTGCCCCCGGATGAATTTCAATGAGGGTGAAAAAACGCACGGCTTGCATGATGATCTCAGCAAGCAATTTTAGATGAAGGTTCCAGAACGCATGGGCGATTCGGTACCAAAATAGCGCATGAACACCAGGATACGTCAAGAGAATTTGGAGCGCATGGCGAGCAGCAGGATCTCGCTCTTTGATCGACTTAAGATACGCTCGCATAACCTTTGCTCAAATACTTGAGCCCTCCATCAGGAGCAATCACAAGAATGGTTGCTTGGGGTTGCTCAACCAGTAAACGTTCTGCCACATGGATAGCGGCTCCACTAGAAATACCAAGGAAGAAACCATGTTTGGCGTATTGTCGCATGGTGGAAAGGGCCGATTCGGTATCCACCGTTTCCAAGCGATCCACTCCATCTAATTGAAGAATACTTGGCACAAAACCTGCTCCAATCCCCTGAATTCCATGGGGACCTTTCTTCCCTTTCGTTATCACTGGCGATTCGCTGGGTTCGACCCCAATGATTTGAACATGAGGATAATGAGCTTTTAAATAAGGGCTGATTCCCGAGATGGTCCCCCCAGTGCCAATTCCAGCGATAACCATATCCAAGTGAGGCATATCTGCGATTATTTCTTCTGCTGTTGACCGATGAGCCAAACGATTGTCCACATTATTGAATTGATCCAACATCTTGTAACCATGTTCCTGGACCAGTTGTTGGGCCAGGGCAATGGATCCTGCCATTCCTTGCACACCAGGCGTCAAGCGAACCTCTGCCCCATAGGCTGTCATGACTTGGCGACGCTCGATACTCATGGTATCAGGCATCACTAAAATTATGCGAAAGCCATAATGAGAGCCTAGCATCGCCAGGGCAATTCCTGTGTTACCACTCGTAGGTTCCACAATCGTGTCTCCTGGTTGTAATTCCCCACGAGATTGCATGCCTTCTAGCATGGAACGGACCGCACGATCTTTCACCGAGCCACTGGGATTGTATTGCTCCAATTTTAAGTATAATCCACGAACTGCAACGATAGGGGTATGGCCGACTAATTCGGCCAGGGATTGATAGTACATGGCTATTCCTCCTTTCTAATGAGTCTTCGATATGAGACTTCTATTATAACGAAACGCTCATTCTTTCGCCATGAATATGATTATCGAGTTCCATGACCGGATGCATTTACACCTTTTCAAAAGCATGCTACACTTATACCAACACGTTGATTGAAAGGATGATGGTCGATGGTTGCATGGTTTGTATCGCTTTCTCCGGTAGCCCAAGCACTCTTGGCGACTTTATTTACTTGGGCTCTTACTGCATTAGGAGCAGGCTTAGTTTTCTTCTTTAAAACCATTAACAAAAAAGCCCTGAATCTTATGCTTGGATTTGCAGG
>CAZVZF010000053.1:0-6253 GCA_964631095.1 uncultured Eubacteriales bacterium | reverse complement strand
ACAGGGAACACAAACCCGCTCCTAACGACCCAAAGGCGCACATCTACTCGACTCTGTATCAGATTTGAGTATGGAGAGAATTCAGCGCTGTTTTGCGGCGACCTCTACAAGGCAGCAGAAAACGCAGTGATCATGGAAGTACCCCCTGAAAAGCTCTCATGCGATATGCTCAAGGTAAATCACCACGGTCATGACACTTCCAGCGGCAAGCCGTGGGTGGAGGCAACATCACCCAAAGTCGCTGTGATGATGGGCAATATTGTGATGAACCTCGTACTGTACAAGCGATTCGTCGATGTCGGGTGTACCCCGCTTGCTACGTGGATGAATGGTGAGATCGTGGTTGAAATGGATGGTGTCAATTGCGTGGTGAAAGCGGAATACCCCGAGATCAACGAATACTATGGAAGGTTGCTGCGATAGAAAATACCACGCAGAGCAGGAAATATTCGAGAACTCCCCATGTGCGCTTGATAGATGTTGCAACACTTGGGAAGCAGCGTGACTGAGATGAAGAGGATATTGGTGTGTGAGGATATCTTTTTTCGAAGTGTTGGCTGAGTCAGGAGAGGTTCGCTGATTCAGAAACTTATTCCTTTAAAGCCGTCCATCGTCACCCTTATTGCAGCTAAACGGCCACACCAATGGTGCTCCAAAAGGAGGAGATGAAGGCAATGGCTTAACGATGTTGGAGGGTAGGCCCTCGAAATAGAGTCAGGAGATAATTCAGGCGAATTTGGTCTTCTAGAGGTGCGGAAAGTCGGGTATCTGATCAGCTGCGGATTTGGTAACAATGCTCTCAAATAGTAATCTTAAACTTTTCACCTGCAATATATTGAAAAGAACGGTAGGCTTTGCTGCCGGTTGTAGTCGTTACAATACTTGTAATTAGTAAAAGAGGATGGCCTTTAGGAAGGTTTAAATATGTTGAAAGACCTACACTTTGACAGAAAACAACCTCCAAGGTCTTGGTAGAATACGCAAAGATAATACCATATTTATCTCGTAGTATTTCATATAGGGAGTTTGTGTTGTTTAAATCTTCATTTATGAGAAAAGCATAATCTTTAGTGAAGCGCGATATCTCTACCGAAACCGGTATGCCATCAGCATAACGAATCCTTTCCAAGAGAAATATTTTATCGGATTCCGTCAATTCGAGCTCTTCCCTATCTTGTTTGGTTGCATCTTCAATGACAGATTTTATCACTTTTGCTCCTGGAACCTTGTTTTGACTACGACAAAGTTCGGTGAAACTTATTGTGGACTTGGAAAATTGCTTGGAAATTTTATCTAGACGAACGAAAGTGCCTTTCCCTTGTTTCCTGTCTAGGTAGTTTCTATTTTCCAGTTCTTTTAGGGCTTTTCTGACTGTTACCCTACTAACGTTAAACCTTGTAGAGAACTCACTTTCGGAAGGTAGTCTATCACCCTTTTTATATGCCCCACTTTCAATTGCTGATATTAACTCATTTGCAAGTTGTAGATATAGAGGCTCGGATAAATTTGGATCAAGTTTCATGCAATACCCCTTGTATTAATACAATATAAACCAAATAGAGACAATACTCAAGTTTTTTTGAAACACCATGACCCCTAGCTATAGTACATCAAATTACCAAAAGGATTTCAGTTGACAGTGTGTTTTTGCAATGATACTATATAATACATATTATTAGAATACATTATAAGATATTTAGAGGATGCTATGGAAATCAAAGAAATTGTTGAGGATATTGTTGCTAAGAGGAAGCAAGATGGAGGTATTAAAAATGTTTTTTTGGTAGGTTGTGGAGGGTCGTATGGTGCCCTATTTCCTGCAAATAAATTTCTTGAGACCGAAGCTCTTGAAATTCGTTCATTTTTAATCAGCAGTAATGAATTTGTCCATCAGACGCCTGCATCTTTTGGAAAAAATTCAATGCTTATTGTATCTTGTCATAAAGGAAATACCCCAGAAACGATTGAAGCCGCAAAGTTAGCCCACGCTCGAGGCGTTCCAGTAGTTTTACTTACTTGGTTTGAAGAGAGTGAAATAATCCAATACGTGGATTATGTTATTAGATATTCATTCGGGACAGAAAAAGATATTGGAAGAGAAAAAACAATAATGGCTGTACTTGTAGTTACAGAAATTCTTAATCAGACTGAGGGGTATGCAAATTACACGGAATTTATAGGTGGTATAGGAAAAATAAATGCCATTGTAAAAAAGGCCTGTAAGAAAGTTGAATATCGTGCATCAATGTTTGCCAAGAAACACAAAGACGATCAGGTAATTTTCACTATGGGTAGTGGCGCTTCATATGGAGCTGCTTACATGGAGTCAATCTGCATACTAATGGAAATGCAATGGATTCCCTCGCCAACAATACATTCAGGGGAATTCTTCCATGGTCCTCTTGAGGTTGTTGATAAGAATGTTCCATTTATGATTCAGGTTTCTGAAGGAAGAACTCGTGTTTTGGATGAAAGAGCTCTAGATTTTTTAAAGAAATATTCAGATAGAATTACTGTTCTCGATGCCAAGGAACTTGGGTTGTCAGCTATTGACAATTCGGTAGTAGATTATTTCAATCACTCTTTGTTTAACAATATTTACAATGTATATAACCAAGCACTAGCAATTGAACGGCAGCATCCTCTCACAACCCGTCGGTATATGTGGAAAGTCCCTTATTAATGGAGGTTGGAATGCCAAGGATTTTAGCACTAGGAGATAATGTAGTAGATCGCTTTTTGGATCGAGCAATAATGTATCCTGGAGGACAAGCTATGAATGTATCAGTCTACGCTCATATGCTTGGAGTCGACAGTGCATATATGGGCGTTTTTGGAAATGATGAAAACGCAGAGCTTAACATAAATATCCTAAAAAAATTCGGGATTGACTTTAGCCGTTGTAGAATTCTTAATGGCAAAAATGCGGTTGCCTATGTAAAAACTGATAATGGTGAAAGGATTTTTATTGAGTCGAATAAGGGTGGAGTAGCAAGGAATTATAATTGGGACTTCACAGAGGGTGATTTATCATATATCGCAAATTTTAACCTGATACATACTGATCAGAATAGTTATATAGAGAATGAGCTCAGTAAACTCTATGATTATGGAGTTAAGGTTTCTTATGATTTTTCAGAGAACTTGAACGAAGAATACCTTAAAATGTGTGCCCCCTATTGTTATATAGCTTTTATCTCTACAGGAAATCATTCTGAAGATTACGTTTTAGAATTAATGAGAGATATATCACAATACAATCCAGTGATAGTAGTTGCCACGCGAGGTATATTAGGCTCGGTCGCATTGTTTCAAGAACAATATTTTTATCAAGAAAGCTTTCCTGTACAAGTCAAGGATACAATGGGTGCGGGAGATTCATTCGCAGCTGGATTTTTAGTATCTCTACTAAAATCATCAAGGTTTTCAAGCGACTCAGTCAAAGTGGCGCTTTACGATGGAGCAAAGATGGCCGCTAGGATTTGTGGTTTGGAAGGTTCCTATGGGCATGGTCGTCCTTTTGTGCTTACTCAAATGGAAAACTCAAAGCTGATAGAATCAAAAAATACTAACACTAGGGGATACTTATGAAATTTGACTTTTCTAATTTTTCTGTTGTTGATTGCCATGCACACCCTTTTATGCCGAGCAGAGAGAAGAAGGAATATGGGAGACGTTATATTATTTCTAGTGATAGGTATATGAAGGTCGCCCAAGAAGATTTTTCAAACACTCTTGCTTATCGAATGATCCTAGTTGAATTGGCAAGATTGTTGGAGCTAGATCCTAATATTGCCGATGATAAAATCATAAAGGCAAGAAATGATTTAGCGTCGCAAGATTACAAAAAATATGTTGAGCTATTATTTAATGATGCAAATATAACGACATTTCTCAATGAGACAGGGTTTCCGATTCAAGGTGCCAGATTAAGGCCTGAAGAAACAGCACTATTCGAGTCTGCAACTTCAAATCTTGATGTGAGGGAAATACTTCGTTTAGAAATGATTTGTAACCACATTGTTGCTGATAACATAGATCGACTAAACTTTAAAGAATTCTTACAGAAGTTTAGAGAAGAGATATCCTCTCGTGTAAGCAACAATATTGTAGTAGCTTTTAAAACGGTGATAGGCTATTTCTCAGGATTAGAAATAACACCACATGCTGAACTTGAATCGGAACAATCTTTTAATGAGTACTACTATGGTCGCAATGAAGAGAAATCTATGGCAGAATTCAGGGCAATTCAGAAACCATTTCGTGATTATATGGTCTTTGAGTGTGTCAGACTTTGTAGACAATATGACCTGCCTTTGCAGATTCATACTGGAGCAGGGGATCCTCCTTCTTGTGATCTACGTCTGATGAGACCAAGTCTTCTATATGATTTTCTTAATCGTCAAGACACCGGTAGTATTCATATTGCCCTTCTACATGGCGGTTATCCATTTTCAGAAGAAATGGCATTCATGGTTAATAGTTACGCGAATGTTGTCACTGATGTGTCTTCAATTACTGCAGATGCTAGCATTGCCGTTGAGAGAGTTCTCCCAATTCTTCTTGAAAAAGTTCCATTAACTAAAATCATGTATGGCTCTGACGGAGCTGGCGATGTTGATCCTATTTGGTTTGCTGCAATTAACTTTAAAAGAGTATTAGCACGGTTATTTGAAAATTTTGTTGAACGAAATATTTTTACAAAAAATTATGGTGAACATGCAGCAAAATTAATTCTTAGTGAGAACGCCAAACGGTTTTACAGATTGTAATACCGTAAATAAAGGAGAAATAAAATGAAAAGGGTGTTATGTATCTTACTTGTTTTCGTGTTTTCCGCATCGATGTTTTTTGCAGGAGGGGCAAAGGAAGCTAAACCTGATATTGTCCGGATTTTTACTAACCGGTCTGAAGCCCACGTAGCATATCATCTATGGCAAAACCTCGTAAAAAGGTATCAAAATGAAATTGATTCTAATTTTCGTGTCGAATTTGAGACGGTTGCTAATTTGGACCAGTATAAGGATAAGTTGAAACTCTATATAGCTGGAAATGACCTTCCTGACATTTTTCAAATCGATAAGGGGCCCATTTCGGAAGAGTTAGCAAAAATGGGAAAGCTTGTTGATATTGATGCAGAACTTACCAGGATAGGGATGGTAGATGATCTTAATAAAGGATGTAGGGAATACGTCGAGTTTGAAAATGGAGAACTATTCATCTTCCCCGAATCTCGCTACGGTAATACAATTTTCTATTGGAAAGATAAATTTGAACGCGCTGGTATCGACAAAGCTCCCTCTACATACTCTGAATTCCTTGATGCTTGTGCTAAATTAAAAGCTATTGGAGAGATTCCTTTTGGTCTAACTGGAAAGGCAAGTTGGAATCCACTTCATCTAATGTATCTTCCAAGCTTCTCAGTTACGGGTAATAAATGGATTCATACAGCAAAAATGGGCGATACCACATTTGCAAGTGAGCCGGTTGTATGGGACTCAGTTAACTTCCTTGAAGCTATGGTACTGAATAAATACTTTCCGATTGGGTTTCAGAATATAGAATATACTGACATAATGAATGGCTTTCTTGGAGGGCAATACTCGATGGCATGGGCACAAAGCCTATACATTCCCCAAATGCAAACCGCTTACGATGAAGGACGACTTGGGTTTATGCCCATCCCAATGAATGAGAATTTTAGCTCAGCCTCTCAACTAGCAACAATAGCCATACAAACCGGTATTTCGTGGTCCTTTAATAAGGAGAAGTACAATGACAAGTTGAAAAATTTCTTTGAATTTGCAATGAAGAATTATACTGAAGAAAGTTATAAACTTGGACTCTTTTCTCCATTTGATGCAGAACTACCAGAAGGTTTGTCCAAAATGATGCAGGACTATTATGCAGAAATGGCTAAACAAACAGTATCTTGGATCAACTGGGACGACGCCTGCGACCCAGTTACTACACAGAACATGACTGATGCAGTAAAAGAATTGGTTTCGGGACTTATTACATCAAAACAGTTTGTTGAGTTAATTGACAAGTCAGTACAAGAAAATGGCGTTTCGTATTTTAAGTAAAGAATGCAGAGACTCCGTAGATGTCACATCTACGGAGTCTTGCTAATTGCTTTATTCTAGTTTTTGATTTTATTCTTTGAAGGAGGACTTTTTATGAATAGTTTGTTCCGCAAAAAGTCCACAATATTCACGTTTCTTGGTCCTGCCTTGTTGTTATATTCTCTAGT
>CAZVZF010000052.1:0-6287 GCA_964631095.1 uncultured Eubacteriales bacterium | reverse complement strand
AATCAACTTAATTTTTAAGGTAAAATAAGCATATCATGTAGTTTATTGACACAAATAAGCACAATTAAATGATGGATATCAATAATCTAATAGTTGTACTATATTGATATCATTCTGTTATTGATTATAGTTAATAAAAGGAGGATTTATCATGTTGATTCAAATTCGATATCCGAATATTCAAAAAGGACAAGTAATTACTATTCGCACCGGGTTTGTGAAACCGGTTCGCCAAATTACCATTGACGGAGAGCCGATGACTCAAGTGGATGATCATCATTATCGGTTTTTTAGTACCATTGCCAACAAGGATAAAGTCATTGAGATTACCCCCACCACTTTGGATTTCCCTAAAGTTGCTATTGATCAACGGGAGCTCTCTTATTTTGAGCCTTTGACGCTTTATGAGAAACTGATAATGCTGTCGCCGGTCTTGGTCGGTTTTTTCTTTGGTGGCATCGTCGGCATCCTGTTAGGGTTTCTCTCTTTGTTATTGACGCGTCGAATCATGTTGCAATCAGCCAATAAAGTTCTTCGTTACGGTCTGGTCCTCTTGATTGCAGCAGGATTTGGATTTCTATCGTTTCAAGCCTCTGCGATGGTCACAGACTTGATCAATGCGTGGTTTTCATAGTTGGGGTCGCCGGCGATACGGCGACTTTTTTATATAAAAAAACAAGTGGAGAAACCACTTGTTGATTGAAAGAATCGAAGAACGAGTGCTTAATGCTTGTCTTTGTCGGTATTTCCTTTGTTTAGATAGGTTGCGATAACCACACAAACGATGCCCACAAAAGCTAGCGCTAGGAACGATTCACCCGCTGGTGTACCAATGGTAAAGACATAAGCCAAAAATCCACCAACAATTAGGAGAATGCCTAAGATATAGAAATAACTAGGATGAAAGATACGTGACATACGTGGGACATCAGCCTTTGCTTGGGGAATCAAGTATTCATAAACAATGACGTCTGCGGCTTCCTTTGCTACACTTGGTCCGAATTCATTGGTCAATGTTTGGACGATTTCATTTTGAATGCTGTGAGCAAGTCGCGCCAATTCCTGAGCATCATTGGGGGATTGTTTCATGAACGCGAGGAGAGTTTCTCGCTGGGCACTAAATTCGGATTGGTATTGGACAAAATAACGGCGTTTGGCGGTTTCTAGACTCATGGTCATCGCTCCTTTGTATGGATGAGTTATAAATCGACTCGATAGATCATTTTATAATGTTCCCCCGCTTGATACATGGCATTGTCAACGGGGAGTAGCACACATTCGATGAATTGTCCCCCCGCACGCTCAATGGTGCGGCGAGAAGGATAATTATCAGGGTTACATGTGATAATCAAATAACGCATTTGATGACGTAATGCCACTTGTTTGGCGAGTTCACAGGCTTTGGTCGCATAGTGATGACCACGATAAGGGGGATCGATATGATAGCCGATGTTGCCACCATAATAGGTATTTTGGTTATGACCGATCCGTACCGAAAGCATGCCGATGGGGGTGTGGTCTTGATGCAAGGCGATGATAAAATCATAACTAGGCACATAGCCAGCAAAGGCATCGGCAGGATGAAGTTTCGCGATGAGAAGTTCAATTTCCCCATCGTTCAAATGGGGGAAGGGATGAAAGAGTGCCATAACAAGCCTCCTTATTAAGCATACCCTAGCGTGAACATCCAACAAAAGGGGTCAAAACGTGCGGTTTGTCATTCATTGAGATTACCATCCAAACATAATGAGTTGAGGGAAAAACAGCAAGGCAAGACCAATGAACACCATAATCGCTCCTCCCACTAAGTGGGTATAACGAACATAACGATTGGAAAATGCGGTCAAACGCATGGTCACCATTGCTCCTGTAAAAATCAGCAAATCATCGAGTAAAAAGAACAGTACATACCACAAAAGATAACCGATGCTTGCTCCAGCACTCACTTGATTCACAATTAAGATTTCACTATATAGAATGGGAAGTCCGGCGGAACAAGCGAGTTCCAAAAGATTCACTGATACGGCAAGGAACATAATGCCAGGGATGGCAAGTAATAAGGGCTTTTCTTGCACCAAGGTACGCAGACGCTGCATGATCTGCTTCCGGCGTGGCTCGCTGGTGATTTCACAGCCCGTATCCTTTTTCCGTTGTTGATTGTAACGATAAAAGCTCCAGATTCCTGCTGCTATCGCCAGAATTCCAATGATAGTTTGTAGAATCGCATTCGCCCCTAGAAGTCGTACGGTTTCAATCCATGAAAGCATGATGGCAAAGTAAACCGCCGCCGAAGTAAGTAAAAAGGCAATGCCTAATGTCCACATTTTTTTTCGATCTTTGGCGCCTAGTAACAACGCAATTAAGAATAACAAGACCCACATGGCACAAGGGTTGAAGCCATCCACTAATCCAATGACTGCGCCGATGAGCAACAAGGAAACATGTTGGACATCGACCGCGCCGAGGATGGGTAACACAAAGACTTGATCACTAGTAGTATCAAAATCGGATGGTAAAATGGGCTCCTCATTGATAATTTTAGCCATGATATCGACATAGTCATTTTGATGATAACGAGTGACGGTTTGTTCAATTCGTACCCGTACATTGTCGTTATAACCCACATAGTGTTTGCCACCGACGATAGTGAAAGGAACGGCAACAAGTGACTCCTCAAACACTCCAGCCACGGTTTGTAAAAGAGCGTAGTTTGCAGGATCGCTGATGTTATAACGGACGATAGTCAACTGATCATCCGTTAAGACCCATTGATCCATCCATTCTCCTTGGGCATGACAATGAGGACATGTCGGCGAATAAAAGAAGTGCACTGTGACGGCATTCGCACTACTTTCGCTTAAAGGAAGCGGAGTGGCTCCGGTGGCGCCGAGCAAAGAAAGCACGAACAAAACCAGCACGAGAACTTGCTGGTAGCGTGCGCGGATGAATCTCATTTTACGAAGACTCCGAGGCGTCGCTGGAGTTCATCCTGACGATGTTCGCCGACGAGACGACCTTGTTCCTGGCCTTGTTCATCCAAAATGATGGCAACAGGGAGGGTTCCCCCAATTTCCCATGGAGCAATTGTGGCTTCTTCAAGATCAAAATCAAGTTCCTCCATGGTCCAACCTTTTTCTTGACAATAGTGGCGGTAGCGAGGGCGCATGACCAAACAACTCGGGCACCATAAGGCTCCGATGAAACGCAGGATCACGATAACAATCCCCGATTCAATAATACTTTCGCTAGCTGACGAACATCTTCTTCACTCGTGATGTGCGAGAGACTAATACGGAACGAAGAACGGGCACGTTGCTCATCCTTAGTAAGATAGGCAACGATAGCGGAAGATTCTTCGTTGCTGGCGCAAGCGGAATGTGCGGAGACCGCATAGCCATGATTATTGAGATACTCCACGGTCGATTGACTCGAATATCCTCGTTGACTGAGGTTCACAATATGGGGAACTACCGAGGAAGAAGAATTGATTTGAATGCTAGGAGAGGCTTGGAGTTCTTGAAGCAAGACGGTGCGCAACCGTTGGACTTCATCTCGGTCATCTCGCTCATGCATCATTAGATCAATTAAGCTAGCGGCGAATGCATGAATCAAAGGAACAGGGGGAGTACCTGCACGATAAGGAGACCAACTATGACCTCCGGTGATTTGGGGAATAAGCGTCACCGATGGGTGCATCACCAAAGCCCCAATGCCCTTGGGACCGTAGACTTTATGTCCCGAAAAGGTGATAAGATCAGCTATGGCATAGGAAGGGACGGTTTTTCCAGCTGCTTGCGAGGCATCGGTATGAACGATGCCATGAGGAGCAAGAGTATGAGTGATGGCAAAGATTTCTAAGATCGGCTGAATGATGCCGACTTCACTATTCACAGCTTGCACACTCACTAGAATGGTATCCTCACGAACCATACGACGCAACTGGTCGAGATCCACGATTCCTTGCTCATTCAGTTCGGCAAATTCGACTTCAAATCCTTCTTTCTGAAGTTCCGAAAGGGGTGCTAGAACAGAAGGGTGCTCAAAACGAGTCGTAATAATATGTTTTCCATATTGGGCATTGGCTCGTACTGATCCTTTGATGGCAAGATTGTTCGCCTCCGTAGCCCCTGAGGTATAGATGACTTGATATTGGGTATTTTTTATTTGGAGAAAATCCAAAACAACTTTTGAAGATTGAGCGATGAGTGCTTTCGCATGGGCACCCATATCATGCGTAGAATTGGCATTACCAAAATACAAAGTAGAAGCTTCTGAAAAAGCTTCGAGAGCGCGTTGGGAAATGGGCGTGGTGGATGCATAGTCAAAATAAATCATAAAGAACCTCCTAAATTACACTTTATATTAGCATATTTTGGAAGAGACTTCGAGCCCCTTCTTGACATGTTTCACTCAACTTCTTTCCCTGCGTTTCTTGAAATTCAAGGGAAGGGGAATTCTTACTATCCTAACGAGGAACGCGAAGATGAAAAACTTGCTTTTTTTGCACGACATATATGAAAAGTGTAAAGACAAATTCTGTGAGAAAGGTTGAAGGTCAAAAAGGGGGGTGTTACAATATGGGGTAGGAGGAATGATTCAGATGAAAAAAGTATATGTTGTCGACGCGGTACGCTTACCCATTGGTTCATTCATGGGGTTCTATAAGAACTCATTAGCCAAAGATTTGGGTTGTGCCGTTATTAAAGAACTCGTCAATCGGACGGGGATTGATCCGAAACAAGTGGACGAATGCATCGTGGGGAACATTGTGCAAACCGACCGTCAAGGGAACCCTGCTCGGGAAGCCTGGTTGGATGCTGGAATGCCTATCGAAGTCCCTTCTTTCACAGTGAACAAGAACTGTGCTTCCAGCTCGAAGGCCATCGCGCTTGGGGCAACCGCCATTATGGCAGGGAAAGCCGATATGATTATTGGAGTTGGTATGGAAAGCATGTCTCAAACTCCATATTTGCTTCGTAACGCTCGTTATGGTTATCGGATGGGGAACGGTGTTGCTACCGACCTTTTAACTGAAGTTCTCTATGATATGGGAAATACGGCCGAACGTTTAGCCGTTAAACATCATATTACCCGTGAAGAACTCGATCAATTTGCCGTCTTAAGCCAAGCCAAGGCTGCCAAAGCCTGGGAAAACAATGTCTTTGCTGATGAAATTGTTCCATTTACCTATACCATGAAAGGTAAAGAATATACCATCGCTAAAGATGAAGGCTTTAAGCCAGATACCACCATGGAAACGCTTGCCAAGCTTCGTCCATCCTTCCAAAAAGATGGCATTGTCACGGCAGGGAACTCTTCCACCATCAATGATGGCGGAGCTGCTGTTCTGATCGTTTCCGAAGAAAAGATGAAAGCCCTTGGTTTAACACCAATGGTCGAAATCGTCGACTTTGCTTCCGCCGGCGTTGATCCCAAAATTATGGGGATTGGGCCTGTGCCAGCCAGTCAAAAAGTCATGGAACGCAATGGTTTAACCGTGAAAGACATCGATGTGTGGGAACTCAATGAAGCGTTTGCCGCTCAAGCGATGGCTTGCATCAAAGAACTTGGTCTTGAACCTTACATGGATCGCATTAACCCCAATGGATCGGGCATTTCGCTTGGTCACCCAGTTGGTGCCACTGGTGCAATCTTAACCACCAAAATTGCTCACCACATGAAGAAACACCCCGAACTCAAATACGGGATTGTCACCATGTGCATTGGCGGCGGTCAAGGGCTTGCCATGCTCTTCAAAAACTGCAGCAAATAATTTAATTGATTCAGACGCACGGGAAACCGTGCGTTTTTTTTATGTGAAATCTTGGCGAGCAAGTCATAAAGGGGTATAATTAAGATGCTTTGATTGTTCATACAAAGGAGAACCCCCTATGGATTTAAAACGATATGTCTTATTTGCACCCGGACCGACCAATCTTGATCCGGATGTGTCTCGTGTCCTTGCCGGAGAAATTATTCATCATCGCACCGCCGATTTTTCTAGGTTGATGGGCGCGATCTGTGAGAAACTCAATCGAGTATTTTTGACGAAAGAAGGGGAAACCCTTGTAGTGACTAGCAGTGGTTCTGGAGGTATCGAAGCGGGTATTGCTTCGTTGTTTCAACCGGGTGACCAAGTCATTATCATCCGTAATGGCTATTTTAGTGAAAATCTTTTGCATACCGCAGAGGCCATGCATTTATCCATCATTGAACTTGCTTACGATTGGGGAACCCCCTATCGTTTGGAAGATGTCAAGCAAGCCATCGCCACGAATCCTAAAGTC
>CAZVZF010000051.1:0-6324 GCA_964631095.1 uncultured Eubacteriales bacterium | reverse complement strand
CCAAGAGCCTCCAACATCCGCAAGATCTAGTAAAACAGAGTAATAAAGAGCCACGAAAGTGGCTTTTTATTTTGCATGAAAGTCATTTCTTTGTTATGATTATCCAAGACATAAGGACCAGGTGATCGTCATGCCACTAACTGCTGGAATTGTCGGGCTCCCTAACGTGGGGAAATCGACCTTATTCAATGCCATTACTCATTCACAAGTCGAAGCGGCCAATTACCCTTTCGCTACTATTCAACCCAATCAAGGGACGGTGGAAGTCCCAGACCCTCGCTTGGCGGATTTAACCAAGCGTTTTGCTTCGCAAAAAACCATTTATGCCACGTTTGAATTTACTGATATTGCCGGGTTGGTGCGAGGCGCCTCGAAAGGGGAAGGACTCGGGAACCAATTCTTGGCTCATATTCGGGAAGTCGATGCCATTTGTCATGTGGTTCGTTGTTTTGAAAATCCCGAGATTGTGCATGTGGACGGATCCGTCAATCCCGTACGCGATGCTGAAACCGTCAATCTTGAATTAGTATTTGCCGATCTTGAGACGGTCGAGAAACGGCTTGCTCGTATGGGCAAGCGGGCCAGTGTGAACAAAGAGAAAGAGGCGATGGCTGAAGTAGAAGTCTTGGAAATGATTCGAGCTAACTTATTACAAGGAAAGCCAGCTCGCACGCTTGAGTTTCGTCCTTCTCAACAACCCATTGTTCAAGAATTACATTTATTAACGATGAAACCGACCATCTATGTAGGGAATGTAAGTGACGCTGAACTTCAGCACCCGGAAACAAATTCTCATTATCAGGCATTGGTTGCTCAAGCAACCGCCGAAGGAGCCGATGTGGTGCCCATTTGTGCCCAAATCGAAGCCGACCTTGCTGTTCTAGAAGCCGATGAGCGCGCCTTATTTTTAAGTGAACTTGGCGTAGAAGAATCCGGTTTGGATCGATTAATCCATACAGCTTTTCGCCGTTTGGGCTTGGCCACTTTTTTAACCGCAGGGCCTAAAGAGTCTCGGGCATGGACGTATCGTCAAGGAATGACCGCCCCCCAATGTGCCGGTGTGATTCATACTGACTTTGAACGTGGGTTCATCAAAGCAGAGATTTATTCCTATACGGACTTGGTAACGTACGGATCGGAAGCAGCGGTGAAAGAAAATGGGCGTTTTCGTATCGAAGGACGCGATTATGTCATGCAAGATGGAGACGTTGTTCATTTTCGTTTCAATGTCTAATAGAAAAGAGGAATCTGCATGCCACAACCCAAAGTAGGACTTGTGCTTGGGGGTGGCGGTGGCAAAGGAGCCTATCAAGTTGGTGTTTATCGAGCGCTCGTTGAACACGGCTATGCTTCGCGCATCCAAGCCATCTCCGGCACCTCCATTGGCGCACTGAATCTGACTGTGTTTGCGACGAACGAAGTAGACACAGCGGTTTCCATCTGGCGTTCCTTGAAACGACGTCAGGTATTGACATTCAAACCAGTGAAAGAATATTTAAAACGTGATCAACCGTTTTCTTTTTTCTCGCGCGATGGCATGCTTCGTATTTTTTCCACCTCTGTGGATTTGGCTCAAGTTTCCGCTTGTTCCATCCCTTTATGGGTGGGGACCACTCAAGTGGAAGGCGATTGTGGCGTTATGTTTTCCCTCAATGGGAAATCCATTCCTGAAATTGAACAAATATTAATGGCCTCCAGTGCTATTCCTAAAGCTTTTGATCCGGTACGGATCGAAGGGAAAACCTATTATGATGGATATAAATATCTGAATGTTCCTTTGCAATCCGTCATCGACGAAGGATGCAAGCTCATTTTTATCATTCCTCTTAGTGAATATGGCGCCCCCCAACCACAAACGGCACCAAACGTGACTCTCATTGATTTCAAAGACCCTAATTTTGTGGATGTCGGTTATTGGACAGGAACCTTTGGGTTTGATCAAGAACTTGCGGAAGAGCGCATTCAAAAAGGCTATGAATATGCGCATCGTTTGCTGACTCTTTTGGAAGAGCAAGAAGTTTTTGCTTGGACATGGCGGCAACGCGTACGGAAATGGTGGCGCCAAAAACGTAAGAAGATTCCTCCTGTGCGGACGTATTATAGTTTGGAAGATATCGGAGTGGTTCATGTTCCCAAAGATCCCAATGAACATCCATCGCTTCCTCGACGTGCCTTGCAAAAGATACGCAAGCGTAACCAGGAAGCAGGAAAACGACCATGAAGAAAATACTTCAGGGGGCCCAATGGTTTTCGGCAAGTCCCTGGTTTGCTTTGTTGGTGTATGGGGGAGGATATTATCTTTGGCTGGCTCCGATTGACCTTACCCTCTTTTTAATCGGGTATGGGCTTCTTTTGGTGTTTGTTTTGCGGATAAGCAAGGATCTTACTCCCTTATTCCCACTGCTCATGTCGCTACTTTTTCTCAATATCATCGGCGCTGGAGATACCGGCCATGTTCCTACGATTGTAAGTGCGTTGCCACTTGTTTTCCTTTATATTTTGATTGGTGGGGTAGTTTTCCTCCTAATTCTCTTTGCGTGGCGTCATCGTTTGCCTCGAACCTATTTTGGCTCGTGGTGGGAGCGGAACGTAGGTTTTTTTGGATTGGGGCTTTTGCTAATTGTAGTTGCTTTTGCTTGTGCAAAAGTCCGAGTGGATGGGCACTCAGCCATCGATTTTCCGTATATCGATGCGTTATTGATGGCTCTTTTATGGGTCATCTATCGGTTGTTTCGACGCACGAAAGGTGAACACGTGGCGCGTGCTTTTGTACAATCGGCCATGCATCTTGGAATGCTTATGGCAGCGCAAATACTCACGGATTATGGGTTACGTTTTGAACTAGTTGGTGCCTCGTCATTTACCCCTAATGTTGGCTGGGGGATTTCCAACCAAGTTGCTATCATGCTTTTATTTTTATTGCCTTTTTCTGCCTATCACGCCATTCACTACCCCAAAACTCGTTTGTTATCCTTGCTTTATGTTGTAATCCAATCGTTGGCGCTTGTCTTGACGTTGTCACGAGGGGGCATTGGGGCTTGGGTGCTCATGATGATAGGGGTGTTTGTCTTATGGTGGCGCGCCGAACGAAGACACCTTACCTTTTGGTTGGCTGGTTTGCTGTTTGGTGCAGTCCTTACGGGGATGATGATCCTTGCTCCCGAGGTGCTACACTATGTTTTTGAGCATTTATTGGGAGAAGGAATCAGTGATTCAGGCAGGTTCGCTTTGTATGCTTCGGCCTGGCAGCATTTTCTTCAATCACCACTAACGGGGATTGGAACCCTTTTAAGTCCCACCATTTTCGACCCCACCCCCTGGTTTCACTCGACCCTGTTCGATACGCTCGCTTCTTTGGGGCTTGTAGGAGTATTCGCTTTTGGCGTTCATTTATTTGAAAAGTATCGGTTCTTTTGGACCAATCGTGATGACTTTAAACGATTTGCCTTATTGGGTATTCTTGGAAGCGGATTGTATGGGATGATTGACATTTCGTATTATCATTTTTCTTATTTTCTTCTGCTTGTCTTCTTATTGGCGGTTGCCGAACAACGGGAATGGCTCCAACGAGGATAAGTAAAAAAGGCCACATGGCCTTTTTTGTTTGCTTATTCGACGGTAACCGATTTTGCAAGATTTCGGGGTTTATCGACATTGGTCCCCTTGAGAATTGCTGCATAATAAGCGATGTATTGGACGACAATCGCGGTAAGTAACGGGGTCAATAAAGGATGACAATCGGGTAACACTAGTTCATCGTCAGGTTTCTTAAATGAAGATAAAACGATGGTTGCGGTTTTTGCGCCGCGGGCGCGAACCTCTTCCATGTTTGCCCGAGTGGCGAGAGCGGTGGAAAGTTGCGTGATGATGCCAAAGACGGGCGTTCCTTGTTCAATTAAGGCGATGGGACCATGTTTCAGTTCTCCACTAGGATACCCTTCGGCATGAAGGTAGGAAATTTCTTTCAGTTTCAAGGCCGCTTCTAAACTCAAGGCATAGTCGATTCCTCGGCCCAGGTAGAAAGCATTAGGAGCATGATTCAACATTTGTTCGACTAATGTTTTAATTGGCTGTTCAAGGGCCAATACTTCTTCCATATAGAAGCCAATTTTGGTGAGTTCATGTACCAAGTCTCCCTCGGAAGAGAGAGCTTGCGCGAGCAAGGCCAAGAGACTAATTTGTGCCGTATACGCTTTGGTAGAAGCCACCGCTATTTCGGGACCGGCATACAAAAGGAGGGCCGCATCGGCTTCACGAGCAAGGGTGGAGCCCATCACATTTGTGATGGTAAACACAGGACGACGCAGTTCTTTAATTTTATCAAGGGATAAGCGTAAGTCCGCCGTTTCTCCTGATTGGGAAATGAGTAAGAATGCCGGCTTTTCACTTAGCAAAGGAGTTTGATAACTAAATTCGGAAGCAATATGGACTTCGGTTTTTTTGCGTGCCACCTTTTCAAACAAGAGTTTGCCAACAAGGCCTGCATGATACGAGGTTCCACAGGCAATAATCTGGATAGAGTCTGCCTCGCGCAGGGTTTGGACAATGATGGGATCGATTTGTAAGACACCATCATCGGCATACTTGCTGAGAATTCGCCGCAAAACGAAGGGTTGTTCGTGAATTTCCTTCAGCATGTAATGGTCATAGGGACCTTTATCCACATCAGAACTAGGGATGTCAATGGTGATGGGTTGTTTGTGTACCAAAGTACCATCGGGGCGATAGATGTCACAATGATCAGAGGTTAATCGGGCCATTTCGCCATCATCGAGAAAGTAGAATTGATTGGTATGCTGGGCCATCGCCAACATATCCGATGCCACATAATAGGCTCCTGGTTTATGACCAATGAGCAAAGGAGCTCGATTACGCAAGGCATACAAGACATTGGGTTCGGCTTGGGCCATTAAGACAAAAGAATAAATACCTTGTAGTTTTTGTTGAACGCGCAATAGGGTTGCTTGCAAGGATTCGGGATGACGATGAAAAGAAAAAGCAATTAAATTGACGATAACTTCGGTATCGGTTTCCGATGCAAATGGCACCCCATAATCCATTAATTCTTGCCGTAATTCTTTATAGTTTTCAATGACGCCGTTATGAACAATGGCAAAGGCGCCATCATAGGATAAATGAGGGTGGGTGTTACGCACACTAACTTGTCCATGGGTGGCCCAACGTGTGTGGCCAATTCCGATGGTCTCCTGACCATCAAATTGGACAGAATGTTCGAGATTGACGACATGTCCAAGTTCCCGAAATAAACGAAAAGTCGCACCTTCTTGGAGTGCAATTCCAGCGGAATCATACCCGCGATACTCCATTTTTTTTAGACCTTCAACGAGATCGGGCCCCACTTGTTTCCCCCCGACCACTCCGATAATACCACACATGATTTATGGCCCCCTTTAGTTGAATTCATAGTAGCATTTCAGGGGGGCAGTGTCAAACTGCCCTCGTTGTTTGTAGGAGCAATTCCTATTTATTTCTTGCCATCTTTGTGCTATGATAAAGCCAATCATAAGTATCAATCAATGAAAGGGGGAGCACCATTGGACGAACAATTGGAGCAACTTGAATCAGAAGGCATTAGTTTAGCAGAATTGTGGGCGATGATTCGCAAACATATCGTGTTTATCTTCCTTGCTGTATTCGTTTGTGTCGGCCTAGCCTATGGCTACACGCGTTTTTTGGAAAAACCGACCTACACAGCCAAAACCACTTTGGTGGTCCGCATTCCGACCAACACCCAAACAGGGGATATCACCACCAGTGATATTTCAATCGCCAAAAGTTTGGCTCTCGTCTATACTGATTTTTTAAAAACCGATCAAGTGATGACCCATGTCATCGAAACTTTGGGGATTGATTATTCCATTGCGACTTTACGGGATAATGTACTTACCATGACGTTAGCGGATAGTTCCTTACTGCTTTACATCAGTGCAAAAACCACCGATCCCAATCGCTCCATTGCCATTGTTAACCAAGTGGCCACGAGTGGTATTGCCTTCATCAACGATGAATTTGAATCCTATGGGGATAATCTTGCAGTTTTAAATGTTGCTACCACCAGCCTAATCTCCCGAAATACAGCCATGAATCTTGCTATTGGGCTTTTGCTTGGCGGACTTATTAGCGCGGCCTATGTCTTAATTCGTGAGATGATGGCCAAAACCATCCGCTCACGCAAGGACATTGAAAAGCTTACAGGACTTCCCATCATTGGGTTGATTCCTGATTATGGGTTCGACGAAACGGAAGCCAAATTAGGCAGTATCCGAGAAAATGTACGGAAGAAGGTGCGTAAACAATGAGAAA
>CAZVZF010000050.1:0-6394 GCA_964631095.1 uncultured Eubacteriales bacterium | reverse complement strand
TGCTTTGGGCCATCTTTACCGGTTTTATGTTTCTTGGAACCTTGAAACATAATCGGATTACCCAAATCGTCTTTGGCAGTCTTACCCTTTTATTCCTGTTGCTAGCAATTTCCGATTTTACTGGTAGTCATCTTCTCCATACTCTTGCAGGAGTCGTTGGCATCTTCTGTGGTCTTAGTGCCTTCTACTCGGCGGTCGGACAAGTCCTCAACAAAGAATTCGGCAAAGCCGTTTTCCCTTTATAACAAGCATTGACTTACATAAAAGCAGCGATTTCATGAATGGAATCGCTGTTTTTCTTTTTTCATTTGAAGAGATCTCATCTTTCAACTTCGGAGCAGTCATTGACAATAAATACTTACAGGACTATGATTGCAATAAGTACCAAAGCATTTCTGCTTGAGGAGGCCATCATGGCAGAAAAGAAAAATCCTACGGGGATTTTAATGAAGAGGGATAAAACCTTCGTATCAGCGTTGCTGATACCATGTTTCCTTGCGGGGTGTGCTCCTCAATATCATGACTTTAGTGAAGTTAGGTGGACACCCATCACTGAAGTCTTTCAAGAAGCATACTCCATCGAATGGGACAGTTTTGAAAATCGTCAAGAGATTTATCGACCATTAACCAATCATGAATTCATCTCTCTCGCCGATGGTGATCAAGGAGCTCTTATTGAAAACTATCAATTATGGGATTCCAAGGGATTGCTTTTTCAAGTCCCTGTTAACTCAGTCACTCCGTTGCATATCAGTGATTTAAAGATTCGAACCATCTATAGTCAATACGATAGTCATTCCTATTTAAATGATGGAGCAATTAAACTCACTTCGTTCATTGGGGATAAGCATGGAGATTACGATCGTGTAGTCCCTTTCCAAACGTATCAAAGCCCCGTAATCAATGTTTGTACCGACTACACTTCTTGCGGCTCCAACGGAGATTTTAATTACTTAACCAAAGATTACGAAGTGAATTATCTTCAATATCCCATTGCAGAAGATGGTACCCACGACTGGAGCATCGATACATTGATGATTCGAATCACTGGTTTTGCTCTTGGATTCTATTATGTGAAATTGGATGAAATCTATGTCAAAGTTGTTTCGGAGATTGTGATGCCCTAACGAAAAGAATCGTGGATCCTTCCATCCAACGATTCTTTTCTTTTGAATGATTGCTTCTTGGAAGCGAGCAATCATCGGATTGACTTCTAGGATAATAACTTGGGCGATTGGGGGCGCTTGCGATACAACAAGATGAGTAAGGCCACGCCAACCATGACAATCAAAGCGGCCACACCATAGGCACCATCAAAGGTTCCAACTTGATCACGGAAATAGGCCGCAATTTGTGGGCCTACAAAGGCACTTCCAGCATAACCTAAGAACATGAATCCATAGTTGACTCCCATATTCTTGACCCCGAAGAAGCGACTGGTGATGGGTGAAAAGACCACGACACTTCCCCCAAAAGCAAAGCCCAAGATGGCCACCCCTACAAAGTAAAGCCATGTGGTATTGGCTAGATACAAACAAAGCAAGGCAACAAGGGTTAAGAAAAAGATGAACATGACGGTTTTAAAATCATGAAAACGGTCATAGATAAATCCAAACGATAAACGTCCCAATAAATTCGCTAGCGAGGTCGTGCTAACGGCCAAGGCCGCCAGGGCGGAAGTCATGCCAATTTGAATCTCAGCGATGGTTGCATTCGCACCAATAAACAAATTACCGGCCGTCGCTGTGGCGATAAAAATCGCCACTAAATAATAATATTCTTTGGTGCGCACCATTTCCCGCCAGGAATAATCTTTCATGCTGTAACTACTCCCCACGGTTGCTTTCGGGACATACCCCTTAGGTACATAATGAGGGGGCACAGGATGCAAGAACCAGACGACGGCCAACATGCCCACCAGAAATAAAATACCAAAGAATTGAAAGGTCCATAAAACGCCTGATTGTTCGATGAGGGCATTGGCAATCGGAGAGAAGAGAAAAGGGCTTAGTGAGGCAAAAGCAAACAACACTCCCGAGATTTTCCCACGCATGTCGGGGAACCAACGAAGCGCGGTTGTCACACTCGGGTTATAAATGGCACCCGCTCCGCCGCCCGCTAGTAATCCATAACTTAAATACAATTGCCAAAGCTCGGTGGTACGACTCGTCAGTAAGTATCCGGCGGCATACATCATAATCCCAACGAGGACAATGCGACGCGCCCCATACTTATCCACCATGCGTCCCGCAAAGATGCCAACCACCGCTAAGGATAATTGGTACAACGAATACGCAAGGGCAACTTCGGTCGTTGAATAGGAAAATAAGGCCGTCATAGGTGTCAAAAAGACACTAAAGATGGACACGGTCGTTAATAGAAATAAGTTGATGGCTGCGGCAAGTAAAATTAGCACGCGGTGGGGGGGACGTTTGGGGGTCACGATGCATTCCTCCGTGGTTTCAAGTACTAGGATTGTAGCATGTTTGATTGCTGATTTCACGTATAATAGACATAAACGAATAAAAAGAAGAGGGAAACCCTCTTCGGTAGTTATTTTTGAAGGTTGGTTCCTTTGGATAACCACGCTTGCAATTGCAACAAATGCTCTTGGTGCAACGAATAGTGCATCCAAGTTCCTTGTTTCTCCGCCGTCAGTAATCCCGCTTTAACCAAAAGATTCAAGTGATACGACATGGTGGGCTGCGAAAGAGAAAAGGATTCCCATAATTTACAAGCACATTGGGAACCTGATTGTAATTGTTCGATGATGGCAAGTCGAGTAGGATCCCCTAGGGCGCGAAATGCTTGAGCAGGTTGAAAGATCATTTTTCTCCTACCTCCTTTTTTGATACATGCAATGATTATCTTTACCTTACGAAAAATAACAGACTTCGTCAAGGGATATTGCATGAAATAGGATTGCTTATTCCTTATGGAAATGATACTATTTTGCTTACTCCCCCCACAAAGGAGGCATTCTCATGCAGCTCGATTTTTGGACCGTCTTTGGCAACATTGTGATGTTGCTCGCCTTAGGAATTCCTGGCTATGTTTTAGTGAAACGAAAAATGGTGCCCGGGAATGCCATTACTACCCTTATTCAATTGTTGCTGTATGTCACACTTCCCTTTTTAGTAATCAAGGGTTTTTTAATGAAAGAATACGACCCTTCCTTATTACCCAACCTCGGTTGGGCATTATTGTTTGCCATTATCGCTCACTTTTTGTGGTTAGGCATGGCGATGATCATCTTTCCCACCAAAGGCACGCACCAACGTGAACATCGTGTTGATCAATTCGCCGTCATGTTCACCAATGCCACCTTTATTGGTATTCCGATTATCATGTCGTTGTTTGCGACCCATCCTGAGGCGCTTCTCTATATTTCCATGTTTGTGATTGTCTTTAATGCCTTAATGTGGACGTTAGGATGCTATGTGTTGACCGGCGAGAAACGTTACATGAACGTGAAAAAAATTATCTTTAACCCTCCTACCCTTGCCTTGTTCGTTGCCTTACCCCTTTTCTTTTTCAAGGTGCCGGTCGATTTAAACGGCGTGGTCTTTAAAGGCATCAGTTTTCTCGGCGATATGACCGCACCCCTTTCCATGATTATTTTGGGCATGCGTTATGCCGACTTACCCCCTCTTTCCGTATTTATGGGTGTACGTACGTATTTGGTTTCTTTCTTACGCCTCATTGTTTCTCCCATTCTTCTTTTCTTTGTCATGATCCTATTCACGCGCGATACCATCTTAATCAGTACTATCTATATTTTAGCGGCGTTGCCCGTTGCGGGTTCGACGGTCTTGTTTGCCGAAAAGTTTCAGGGGGATGTCCCTGAGTCGGTGCGTACCAATCTCAACTCGACATTGCTTGCGATTCTCACATTCCCCATCATGGTGATGATCTTACAAGCACTGTTTCGACTTTTTGAAATGACCATTTAACACGAATAAGGGCTTATGCCCTTTTTTGTTCTGTGTTTCGAAGATAGACGACCATCCGTGATGAAGAACGAACGATCTTTTCTATTGAAATCATCCCTAACTGTACTACAGCTGAACACCCCTATATCTAATAACGCAAAAATTGACAAAAAAACTCTTTATGGTATGATTACACGAAAGAACCAATAACAATGTAATAGGAGGAGCAATCATGGTAGAAAAAATCCATCCGTTCACAAGATCATCCATCAAAAAAATCAAGGTCCCATTGTCATTACTAATGTCTTTAAGCTTCCTTGTTGGTTGTGCTCCTCAATACCATGATTTTAGCGAAGTGGAATGGTTGCCAATTCATGAGGTGTTTCAAGAAGCCTACACCAAACACTGGGAAAGTATGGACCAACAAGCGACCCTTTACACCCCACTCTCTAGGGATGCGTTTACTTCTTTGGCCGATGAACAGCTGCCCGAGTCCGAATCGAGCTATTATTTATCGAGTTCACAGGGATTTTTGTTCAAAAGGCCAATGCCAACATTTTCTAGTCTACATATCAGTGACCTCAAGGTTCGTGTGTACTTTAGCGCTGAAAAAATCGGTACGACTTTACCGGACGGAACCATTCGAATCACTTCATCCATTGGGGATAATCATCATGAATATGATCGGATGATCCCTTATCATGGCTATACAGCTCCACCGATGAATGTCTGCACCAGCAACTTAATTACTTGCACTATCAACGAGAATCGAGGCCTCTTAGTAAAAGATTATGAAATAAATTATCTTCAATACCGAAAAGAGGAAGATGGAAGTTATGACTGGAGCATCGATATGTTGTACATCGGCATTGATGGACTAGCTCTAGGCTTTTATTATATCAAGCTCGATGAAATTTATGTCAAAGTTGTGTCTAACATTGTCATGCCTTAAGGTTGAAAGATCATCCTTTTCTTATGGACTTAATAAATCCCCTCTTTTCCATCAAGAAAGAGGGGATTTATCTTTACAAAAACTCTATTAATTCATTATTCGGGGCGAATCGCCGGAACAACCGCACCTTCAAATTCTTCTTCAATCCAGGTTTGAACAGACTCGGAAAGTAGAACATTGATTAAAGCGACAATGCCGGGATCTTGTTCATCACCAGCGTTCACTGCAAGGATGTTCACGTAGGGATTGTCTTGACTGCCGAGTTCTAAGGTCAACGCATCCTCAAGAGGATTCAATCCTCCATCCAAAGCATAATTGGTATTGATAAGGACAATACAGTTGCTCTCAAAGTTGTAGGCTTGAACCAGCATCCCGGCATCAATGTTGGCTTCAAACACAAGCCCTTTGGGATTGGTGGCAATGGCGTCTTCCAAGGAAGTGATGGCATCTTCATAAGGATCCAAACCATCCACCAAGGTAATGAGTCCCTTATCTTCGAGTAAGGCCAACAAACGACCCCGATCCGAAACCGAATTGGACATGATCACGCGGGTGCCGTTTGGAAGGTTGTCCAAGGAACTATATACCTTCGAATAGATGCCAATGGGTTCAATATGAATCCCAGCAGCACTCACAATATTGGTGCCACGTTCTGCGTTGTATTGATTGAGGTAAGGCAAATGCTGAAAGTAGTTGGCATCCAATTCATCATCCACTAAACCGATGTTGGGCAACACATAATCTTGGAAAACCGTGATTTGTAAGTCATACCCTTGTTCCGCGAGAATCGGTTTCACGTGTTCCAAAATGACGGCATGAGGCGTGGGACTTGCTCCCACACGCAAGGGGGTCAGTGTGGATGATGAACTTGAACTGCTGAAAGCGGGCGTACATCCCGCTAAAAGTCCAGTGGCGAGTAGCAAGGTCGAAAGAAGTTGTCGTGTTTTCATCATGAAATCCTCCTTTATGTTGTTCGTGATGAGTTAGCGTTGATCGACATGTTTGGCCAAGCGATCGCCCAACCATTGGACGGCAAAGACCAAGAGAAGAATAAAACCGGTCGAAGTCCACATGACAGCAAAATTGGAACGCTGAAATCCATATAAGTAGGCTAGATTCCCTAATCCCCCTGCCCCAATGACTCCTGCTAAAGCCGTATAACCAATCAAGGTAACTACTGTCACAGTAAGTCCTGAGATTAAGGCGGGCAACGCTTCGGGCAATAAAACCTTGATGAAGAGATCGCGTCGTCGTGCCCCCAATGATTCCGCGGCTTCCAAGACCCCACGATCCACTTCCCTTAAGGCGAGTTCCACCAAGCGAGCATAGAAAGGGGCTGCCCCTAAGATTAAGGCTGGTAGCGCGGCATTCGGACCAAAGATGGTGCCAATCAACATTCGTGTCACCGGCATGAGAATCAACAGAAAGATGACAAAGGGTAAGGCTCGGGTAATGTTCACATAACCATTTAAGATCTTATGAACGATGGGGTGAGGTTCCAAGCCATCCG
>CAZVZF010000049.1:0-6426 GCA_964631095.1 uncultured Eubacteriales bacterium | reverse complement strand
AAGCCATTCTCAAAGGGAATACTTCTTATTCGCATGTGATTCGCATCATGCAAAATGATGGGGAATACTATTGGTATTTAGCGTATGTGCTTGCTTTGCAAGCCCCCGATGGAACCCCCACTCATGCCATGGGAAAACTCGTCGACATTCATAAAGAAAAAGAAAAGGAACTATCGCTGCGTCGCGAGCTGCAATACGATCCTTTAACCAAACTCTTCAACCAGATTGCAACCAAAAATCTTATCGAATCCATTTTGGTGCGAAACCCGGCCGATCGGCATCTGATGTTCATCATCGATATTGATAACTTCAAACATGCCAACGACCAATATGGACATTTGTTCGGCAATTCCGTGTTAGTGGAAATTGCCAAAAATTTGCGTCAAGTTTTTCGCCAAGAAGACTTGATTGGACGCATTGGTGGCGATGAATTTTTGGTGTTCCTCAACCATCTTCACAATGAAGAGGAAGCCGTTCGTCTTGCCCAACAACTCACCCATCGCTTGCATCAAGCAGTCATCCAACCTCATCAAGACTATACGATTTCCCTAAGCATTGGCTTCTCCATCTATCCCGACAATGGTACGAGTTATGAAGAGTTGTTTACGGCTGCCGATTTTGCCTTGTATCGTTCCAAACGGCGCGGAAAAGACCGAATCGAAGGAGTTCTTCCCCCCAAGGAGAAGACCTCATGACCAAGGATGAACAACAATTGCTCCAAGCAATACGTGCGGCCACATGCACCGTTTTCTTTGGTGGAGCAGGAGTATCCACCGAAAGTGGCATCCCTGATTTTCGCAGCCCTGCGGGCATTTATCGAGCGAAACATCATTATGGTGCACGCCCTGAAAGTATCTTATCCCACTCGTTTTTTCTCGCTCACCCGAAGATCTTCTATGATTTTTATCGCGAGATGATGCTTTATCCGCAAGCATACCCCAATCCGGCTCACCGAGCGCTTGCAAACTTGGAACAAGAAGGGTTGCTCCATGCGGTCATCACACAAAACATCGATAACCTCCACACCCGTGCCGGTAGCCAACGAGTATGGGAACTGCATGGATCGGTCGAGCGAAATTACTGTATGAAATGTGGAGCATTCTATGATCTTACTACTTTATTATCGTTAGGGGAGATTCCTTATTGCCCAACATGTGGAGGGCTGATCAAACCGGATGTGGTCCTCTACGAAGAGCCCTTATCCCCATCTAATGTAGAAGGAGCGCTCGCGGATTTAGCCAAAGCGGATCTTTTGATTGTTGGCGGGACTTCGTTGAATGTTTATCCTGCTGCTGGAATGCTTCGCGCCTATCATGGGAAGCAACTGATTCTCATTAATCAAGAACCCACCGGATGGGATCCGCAAGCAACGCTGCTCATCCGTGCCCCCATTGGACAAACCTTTCAACAGGTGATGGAACAATATCAAATAGAAAAAAGTGGCGGTTAATCGCCACTTTTTTATTTTGTTAAATAAGCAAGCAGTAAACTCATGGTGGCATCAATGGCCTCCAGGTGGGTACGCTCCATGCCATGACTCGCATGGACTCCCGGACCAATCAAGGCCCCTTTGAAATCACGACCCGCGCGCCATGCCGCCCCAATATCGGAACCATAAAAGGGAAAGATATCCACGGCATAGGGGATTTTTTCTTGTTGGGCAAGCGCAATCAAACGTGAGGTAAGTTCATAATCATAAGGACCCCCGGAATCTTTGGCGGCGATGGAGACCGCATATTCATTGCCAGCAAGATCAAGTCCAACGCACCCCATATCGACCGTCACAAATTCACTCACTTGCGGATCCAAGGTGGAGGCACCATGCCCCACTTCTTCATGCACAACAAAGATAAATTGGGTGCGATGCTTCAATGGAATCTTTTGGGTTTGAATCTCTTCTAATACAGCCATCAACAAACAAGCCGAGCCTTTATCATCGATAAAACGTGATTTTAAGAAACCCGATGGTGTAAGGGTAAATTTGGGATCAATAAATACATAATCACCATGATCAATCCCTAGCGCTTGCACTTGTTCCTTCTTCACAACCTTTTCATCCAACCGTACAAGAATGGAATCAATGTCGCGTTTTTTAGTTGTAGCGTCCGGATAGACATGAGCGGCAGGCGCATTGGAGAGAATGGTGCCGGTATAGGTTTTCCCATTACGAGTACGAACACTACAATACTCGCCATCCAAGGTTGCAATAATCGGCCCTCCTACGTTCGTAAGGGCTAAAGTGCCATCGCTATGAATGGAACGTACCATTAATCCTAAAGTATCCACATGGGCCGATGTTGCCCGAGTTTGACTGGCATCCGTTCCTTCGACCGTTACCACCAAATTACCTTTACGCGTGACGGTATAGGGATAACCTAATGACGTCAAATGCTTGCCAAGGACGGCAATCACCTCTTCCGTAAAACCACTGGGTGAATGCGTCGTGAACAATTCAACGGCTAGACTACGAAAATAATCCAAGGAACGTTGCATGGTGTAGACCTCCTTTTTACATCAATGCGAGCAGAAAGACGAGCACCGTGAAGAAGCCCGATATGCCCATCGCGAGTCCTGACATGGCTCCCTCGAGTTCGCCAATTTCTAATGCCTTGGCCGTACCCAACCCATGACTGGATGTCCCAATGGCGACACCCGCCGCCACCCGGTTACGAATACGGAAGATACGAATCCAAAGGGGGGCAAACATCGCCCCAAATACACCGGTTACCAAGACCGCTGCCATCGTCACTCCTAAAATACCGCCATGAGCTTCCGCAAGTTCCACAGCGATGGCGGTGGTTGTCGACTTCGGCAGAAGCGATACCATGAGATCGTGAGGCAACTGAAAAAGTTGGGCAAGTCCCATGATGGAAGCAATGGAAACCGTCGCTCCCACAAGAGTACCTAGCAAGATAGGCAAAAGATGTTCTTTCAAAATCTTACTTTGCTGATAAATGGAATACGCGATCGAGGCGGTTGCAGGAATGAGAAGCAAAGAAATGATGTCGGCGCCATTTTGATACATTTCCAACGGAACGGCGAGCAACTGTAAGACGACTAAGATGATGGTGACCGCCGTAATTAAGGGCGCAAACAAAATGAATTTTGTTTTTCGATAAAGCCAGGTGGCGAACACATATGCTACCAACGTCAAGGTTAACCCAAACAACGGAGAATTAATCATGGCTTGCATGAGCTCGTCTCCTTTCTTGCCAGCGGATGACCCCAGCAACTGTATAAGCTGTTGCAACAAACGTCACCAAGGTTGATATCAAACATATCAATAGAAAAACTGGCCAAAAGCTTAAAATCTGCTCCGCATTTTGCATAATTCCAACCACCCCAAATGGGATGAAAAACAAGGTGATATGACGCAACAAAAATTGAGCAGCATCCGCTACGTAATGTTTACGAAGCAGCCCCAAAGAGAGGGCAGCAAACAATAAAATCATGGCAATCACCGAAGCGGGAATCGGAATAGGAATGAGGCTTGAAAGCCAGGTGCCAAGCAAAGACAAGATAAACAGCACCATAATTTGGATCATGATGATCATGGACGATTCACACGATACCCCAAGCGTTCAATGGTATGTTCCAAGGCTGCCCGCGACATTTGGGACTCCTCGTACTCGACCTCCACGCGATTGGCGGCAGCAAAGGCTTGAGCATGGTGAACACCTGGCATCGCTAGCAATGCTTTGACCACACGACTTTCACAATGCGCACACGACATCCCCATGACTTGTAATTCAATTTTCATAAAAAACCTTCCTTTCGACTATGTCTTATTGTAACTTATTTCGCAGGTTTCGTGAATGAAAATGCAAAAAAAAGTGCCCGCACATGGTGCGGGCGAGGGGTGAACACAAACCTTATGCTTGCGTAGAGGGAATCGATGCTGGGGTTGGAGCCGTGGGTGATGAGGGCATAAAGGGATTCCGTTGTTTATGACGAGCCCCTTCACGACCGACCAGTTGATACTCATAGTCCATTTCGCCAGTCTCACTGTTGGGGGTCATTGTCACGAAGATAACGCCTTGTTGGTCTTCATTTTGAAAATGGATTCGAATGCGAGTCGCATCATTTTCGACTTCTTTTTTGAATTGATAGAAGCCACGCACGGCACCTTCCATCATCCGTAAGTCGACCTTGACTTCATTCTCTTCCTGTTCCACTTTGACTTCGGAACGATGAACAATGGTTCGATCTTGAACAATGGTATAACGGAATTTGGCTTCACCTGCTTCTTCTTGATGAATCACTTGCACAAAGGAATCCTCATCCATGGATGAAATAAACCGAGTCTTGATTTCATCGTCTTCGATCATACGAACACCCGTTACTTGATATTCAAGGGCGGCTTCTTCACTACCAACGACTAAGACGCCTTCCAACAAGCTAGAAATTTCATCCTCATCATTGTCCATGAAGCGATCGCGATCTTGCTGACCTTGACCGGAATCATCTTTGCGACGGAAGCGCCAACCCGTTTCTTGCATGGCACCCGAGCGAAGTTTCAAGATGAGATCCTCTTCCACTTCTTCGGTGGTTTCATCGTCTTCCTCATCATCAAAGATAATCTCATCATCGTCTTCCTCACTCACTTCTGGAATGATTTCGGTTTCATTGTAATACACGGTATAACTCATGGTTTCGCCATCCAAACCTTTGGTCTCGATGACCCATTTCACTTCATACCCTTCCCGATCACTTTCTAACAAGGTCGAATGAATGGGGCCCTCTTCGGCTAGGAGTGCCTCAAACATACCAAGGTATTGATGAATGAGTTCCAATTGGTCCTCACTCACTTCACCGAACGAGTCTTCGAGGGGCTGTAAGGAACCGGTGGATAACATTTGCTGGTGGGTGGCGGTGATGCCAACGAGGCTGGTATCCAGCAAAGCCGCCGTTGACAAGACGGAAAAAGAAGCAACATCTTGCGCTTCTGCCATGACAACCTCCCCGTTTTCATTCGGCAAGAACGTAGAACATCCGGAGAGCGTAAGTCCCAGCAATGCAGCGAGGGTTAAGGTTTTTTTCGAAGAAAAAGTAGTCATTTTCATAGATATTCTCCTTTCCTATGGGATCTTTATTGACCCAATCGTTGTTGATACAAGTCTTCCAGTTGAGTGCGTAGTGCCATGCTTTCGGCTTGATAGGTTGAGCGTAAGGTTTGAATGTCGAGCTGATAGGCTTCTTGAAGTCGTTGCAGTTCGGAATCTAGCGTTTCGAGATCGGCTCCCCATTCGACTTCCGCTGATTGCCGTTCCATTTGATACGCATCCCAGCGAACATCACGCGCGAGGCAGAATTCCTCACGTAAAGCATAGGCGATGGAACGAATGGCTGACACTTGATTTTGAATACGATGGACCAACGCTTGATTGCTCATGAGACGATAATGCTCCAGGGGCTGACTTGGATCACTCATCCTCGCAAGATTCATCATCCGTAGTTCTTTCGCGCGAAGACCGGCTTGTTCCGCTTCCAGTTCCAGCGATGCTTCGTATTGACGCGTACGAATCAAGAAATGTTTGCCACGGGTGGCGAGTTGCTCTTGCAACGTTGTTTGCACCAGCTGGTTGACATTTTGTTCCACGGTTTGCCGTGAACTTGTGACATCCACTTCCACCAAGGCTTGTTCGGAGTCTTGAGGCCAAAACCCTAAGCGCAGCATTTCATCCACATAGAGGGCCAGTGCTTGATTCAATGCTAGATGGTCAAGCTGGAGATGAAGTAGGGTGAGCTCACCATCCTCATTCAGCGGATGAACCGCTTGTACGTAATCCCGTTCATTGAGCACAAAGGCGATGCTCGGGTTTACGTCTATGGTCACATACGCTTCGTAAGGGACCCGATCCGTTTCAGCACAGCCCGCAATGCTCCCGAGAAGAAGGATTGAGGTGAACCATACGAGTGGCGAAGAGGGTTTCATCCATAACAACCTCCTAATTCTTGGTTTCAATAATACAACCAACTAACGGAGGAAATTGTTGGTAAAAAAGAGTGAAAGGTTGAACTTTCACTCTTTTATTCATCACTGTCTGTTTCAAATTTGGCGGCCCAGCTTGCTTTCGCAGCATTCCAGTTTGCTTGGTAGCGCGCTTGCTCACTGGTAAACCACGCTTCATCACATTGAGCCTGTAATTGTTGTTGAATGCTTGGAAGGTTGACGCTTGCCACTCGTTCATTGCGGGCATTGCGTTTGCTAGCTCGTTCGGCAGCTACATATTGACCGTAATTGGTCGGTTCCACCGACTCGCCTCGCCACTGTTCCAACGTCGACAAGGACAGATCGTCCCACGTATAATTTTTCCCGTATTTCCCATTCAATTGATTGAGTTTGGCTTCCACGCGATGACGGTTTCCAGCACTCGGATGATCCACATATTGTTCATAGAGGGTTCCGAGATTGTCCAAATCCAA
>CAZVZF010000048.1:0-6462 GCA_964631095.1 uncultured Eubacteriales bacterium | reverse complement strand
CAATATGAAAGTCCCTTGTGCACTTAATGCAATGAAAGGTGCCGGTGTTGAACCCGGTTCCCCGGAAGGTGAAATCATCTCTACCATCGCCATTGCTTCTTCCACATTTACCAATACCATCGTTTTAACTTTAGGTGTTTTGTTATTAGTTCCACTAACCCCAATTTTATCTTCTCCCACTTTTAAGCCGATGTTCGATAACATTCTACCAGCTCTATTTGGAGGACTCGGAGTTGCCTTTATCGCCAAAGATTGGAAAGTTGCGACACTCCCCCTTGGCATAATGATTTTATTATATATTTTCGCCCCTACCCTACCCGTGGGCATCCTAATTCCTGTAAGTGCAGCAATTGCAATATCATGGGCACGTTTCCTTTACAAAAAAGGACATCTCAATCGTCGCCATGAAGAAAAGAAAGGTGATCGCTAATGGTTGAGTATGGTTTAGCGGGTCTAGGGATTCTTTTAGGATCAGTAATTTTTGCAATTATTTATCGAACTCTTCGTTTCTCTCGTTTTTTTCGACATGCTCCTTCTCCCTATCGGGAAGAGCTTATTAACAAAAACCGTGCTGTGGAATCACTTCAAGAAATGATTCGCTTTCCTACGATCTCTTATATGGAGGAAGAAAAAATAGACAACGCAGCCTTTGATGGGTTTCGAGCCTATTTAATCCAACGCTATCCACTGATCCATGCTCACATGGAACGAATCGAAATTCCTCCTCGAGGATTACTCTACCGTTTGCCAGGTAATCAATCTACAGGAAATCCCACGGTTCTTATGTCACACTACGATGTAGTTCCAGTATCCTCGACGTGGACTCATCCTCCTTTTTCAGGAGAGTTAATTGATGGAGAAATATGGGGTCGAGGAACCCTCGATACCAAGGGTACTCTTTGTAGCATATTAGAAGCAACCGAAACGTTGTTAGAACGAGGCTTTCAACCTAAAGAAGATTTGTATTTTTCTTTTGGTGGAGACGAAGAAATTTTTGGTGAAAGCGCTGTTCATCTTGTTGATTATTTTGAAAAGAACCAAATTAGGCCTCGCATGGTTCTTGATGAGGGGGGCGCCGTGGTAACCAATGTTTTCCCTGGAGTTAAGCAGCCAACAGCTGTAGTGGGTATCGCCGAAAAAGGAGTTTTGAATGTTTCATTGACTGCAAAGAGTAGTGGAGGACATGCCTCAACTCCCCCAAAACACACGGCTATCGGGGAGCTTGCTTCCGCTGTTCATCAATTGGAACGTCATCCATTCCCCATGCACCTCACGCCAGCAACCAAGGCGATGCTTGAAACTCTTGGTAGTCACTCCTCATCCTTTGGCTTACGAATGATCTTCTGCAATCTTTGGCTTTTTAGTCCTCTTGTTCGGTTCCTGTTTGGAAAAATGGGTGGAGAAATGGCAGCTTTCTTACGAACAACTTGTGCAGTGACTATGGCGGAAGGAAGTCCCTCGCCCAACGTACTTCCTGGAGAAGCAAAATTCATTGCTAATCTAAGAATTCTAAGCGGAGAAAATATACGATCCACTGTCGATCGAATAGAGCGTATCATTCGTAATCCTAAGATTTCCGTTCAAGTTCTTGCAGGGCACAATCCTTCTCCCGTTTCTACGATGGAGGATGCATATTCAGTCCTTCAACAAGCCATTTTAGCGACTTGGCAAGAATCGATTGTGTCTCCTTATCTAATGATGGCGGCCAGTGATTCTAGACATTATAATCGCATCAGCGATGGTGTCTATCGATTCTCTGCAATGGAGTTATCTAAAGAAGATCGCAGTAGAATACATGCCGATAATGAAAGAATTGCGGTTGAAAAACTTTTTAAATGTGTTGAATTTTATCAGCGTTTGATTGCAAGTTGCTAGACGCATAAAAATCATAGCCTTAGTGTTCTATGATCCAAGCAAGTTTCATGGGGAATACAAAGGCTTTTTTTAATCAAAAATAGGTTCTTGTTTCTTCATACCATTAAGAATCCGTTCAATTTCAAGTTGGGTATATTTATGTGATATTTCGGGTAATTCATCCAATGGGAAAAATTCAACATCCGTTGTTTCATGACCGTGCTGTTGAACAACGCCAGTTATACTTGCAAGAAAACATATCGTATACTCGGATAGTTGTGGGTTTTTGAGATAGCTTTGTCGATTGGTAATTCCTAATAATCGTTCAATACGAACATCATACCCCGACTCTTGAAGCACCTCTTTTTTCGCAGCTTCGCTTGGCGATTCAAATAAATCGCACCATCCTCCAGGAATTGACCAAGTTCCCCACTCTTTTTCTTTGACCAATAAGATTCGTCCTTCAGCATTAAAAACAAACGTTCGAACACTAACATTTGGCGTTGGATAAATGTCGCGCACAAACACGTTGGGTCGATTCAAAGGAATACCCGTGTATGTATCAATCATTTGATGACTCAGTTCTTGTAAAGTTTCATAGTTCTCAATGGCATAGGGGTCTTTCGAAAATAATAAACCAATTTTAGCAATGCTTTGGATTTTAAGTAAAAACTCATAATACGAATCCATTCCACTCACCTCATTACTTATTATACAACCTTCGTCAATCCTTTCACTTATTATCCATGTAATAACATTTAGATAAACTTCTAAATATCATATTGTCGACCTTTTCCTCCCGTGTTATAATACGTTTAAGGAGGTGCAAATAAATGTTACTTGCCTCTATCGAATGGTTGACTCAATCAATCAATATTCTTTGGCTTATTCTCATTGTCGTCACTGTTGCCATCGAACTTATGACAACCGACTTGACTAGTATTTGGTTTGCTGCCGGTGCTTTAGTTGCCTTGCTATTATCGTTGCTTGGCGTCCAAAACCCAGCCATTCAAATCATTGTTTTCCTCGCTGTTTCGATCGGTTTACTACTAACCGTAGGACGTTGGGCAAAGAAAATTATTGGGAAGAATACAATTCCCACCAATATTGATGCCGTCATAGGAAAAGAAATCTTGATTATTAAAGGCGCTAGTCAATTCGAATATGGCGAAGGGAAGTATCAAGGGTTGATTTGGACCATTTCCTGTCGTGGAACAGAGTCCATTGATGCTGGAGATACGGGTGTAATTATCGCTGTTGATGGGAACAAATTAGTGGTCGAACGTAAAAAGTAATTAAAGGAGGAATCACTTATGCCACCCATTGTCTATGTTTTAATTATTGTTGTTATTGCTGCCATTATTCTATCGTTATGTGTCCGTATCGTACGGCAGTCCACTGCTATTGTCGTTGAACGCATTGGGAAATTCCATCGTGTCTACGGCACCGGAATTGTTTTCTTGCTTCCTTTCTTTGATCGAGTAGCTCAGAAAGTATCTCTTAAGGAAAGAGTCGCCGACTTTGCGCCTCAACCCGTTATTACCAAAGATAACGTCACGATGCAAATTGATACCGTAGTCTACTTCTCTATTACTGATCCGAAATTGTTCGCCTATGGTGTTGAACGTCCGTTAAATGCCATCGAGAACCTTACAGCAACCACGCTTCGTAATATTATTGGTGATCTTGAATTGGATGAAACATTAACTTCTCGTGACACCATCAACTCCAAAATGCGGGCAATTCTTGATGAAGCAACTGATCCATGGGGAATCAAAGTCAACCGTGTTGAATTAAAGAACATTCTTCCTCCTCGTGACATCCAAGACGCAATGGAAAAACAAATGCGTGCGGAACGCGAACGCCGTGAAGCCATTCTCCGTGCAGAAGGCGAAAAGAAAGCCGCCATTTTAACTGCCGAAGGTAGTAAAGAATCGGTTATTCTTCGTGCAGAAGCTGCTCGTCAAGCAGCTGTTGCAGAAGCCCAAGGAAAAGCGGAAGCCCTTCGCGTGGTATTCTCTGCTCAAGCCGATGCAGTTCGGATGATGAACGAAGCCAATCCTAGTGCATCCTACATCACTCTCGAAGGATTCAAGGCGCTTGAAAAACTTGGTGATGGTCAAGCAACCAAATTGATTATTCCATCCGAAATTCAAAATGTTACTGGACTCATCGCTTCTTTATCCGAAGTATTATCAAGCAACAAGGATAATCCTGCTACAAAGCAAGCCCCAAAAAAATAGGGACTGAATCAACCAAAAAACGCTTCAAATAATTTGAAGCGTTTTTTATTTTTTTAATTCACTAGGATTGGCGGGTTCAATATGAACTCGAGTTTCAAATACCCGATGGGTGTTGAACAATATATCTTCAACACAATCCGAAATGCAATGACTATCAGCAACACTCATATCAGGTTGTACAGTAATGATCAAATCAAGGTATATATTTGCTCCATACATTCGCCCCTTAATGCTTCGTATGGATTCAATTCCATCAATCTTCAAAATCGTTTTTCGATATTCCTGAAGTTGTTTTTCATCAAATCCATCCGAAAGAGAGAATGCAGCCTCTTTGAATATTCCGATGGCCGTAATAATGATAAGAATTCCAATGACTAGGGCCATTCCTCCATCAAGCCATGGCATTTGAAGCTGTGCGGTAAGAATAGCAATGGCGGTCCCGCCACTAACCCAAGCATCACTTAAATTATCCTTTGCAGCTGCCATTAATGCAGAACTGTTTACTTTTTTAGCTAGCTTTGCATTATATTGGTAAACCAAGACCATTATTATGGCACTTACAACCGATACAATTGCAGCAAGAGGATCGGGTTGAACAAGCGCGCTCGCAATAAATTTCTGAATCGCCGATACAATAACTTGAAGTCCTATCACTAACATGATAAACGATGTAACCATGCTAGCTACCGATTCGATCTTCCAATGTCCATAGCGATGCTCTTGATCGGGGGGGCGCCTTGCTAGTCTCAGCCCAATTAAAACCGTGACCGAACCAATGATATCCGTTAAATTATTTAAGCCGTCGGCAAAAAGAGCTTGCGAATCTGCAAATTGAGCTACGACAATTTTCAGCAATGAGAGAAAAATATAAGCAGCGATACTAATGTATGCACCTTTCTCTGCTCGCTTTAATTCATGTGACCGGTCATTCATTGTCTTAACCTTGTGAAAGATTTTCCGCTAATACTTCAGCAAAATTATCACGATTAATAACAATAATCTCCCCATTCTTTGCGATGGATATTCGGCCTGTTTCCTCGGATACTACAACTGTAATTGCATCTGTAATCTCACTGATACCAAGAGCGGCGCGATGACGCGCCCCAAATTTCCCTCGGAGTGCTTTTAAGGTTGGAGAATAGTATACCGATGCCGCAATAATAGTCATGCCACGTATAATAACAGCACCGTCGTGAAGTGGTGTTCCTGGGTAAAATATTGTTCGCAACAACTCTGAAGACAGAGGGGCATCTACTGGCTCTCCTGCTTGTATGTAATGCTCTAAACTATCTTTCTTTTCAAAGGTTATTAATGCCCCAGTCTTAGTAGCGGACAATGTTAATACCGCTTCCGTTATTTCCTTGAAGAAGATATCTTTATCAGCGATATCAATTACTCCAAAATAACCTCCTTTGGAACGTTTTGATACCAAACGCCGGCGAAGTTCTTGGGAATAAATAACGGCAAATGCAGCTACTATACTAAATGAGACAAGTTGTAGAAGTGAGGCAAAGATGGTAAAGCCAAATAGCCATGCGATGCTCTGCAAAAGAATTAGTAATGCGATTAAAACAATAAAGGGTTTGCCATCGAGATAGCGTTTTGCTAATATCCAAATAAATACTAAGGCGATAAGAGTAAGGCCAATGTCAATGATTGGATTCCAAATCCCTGGAAGTGGAATTAATTCAACTAAAAACATCGTTTATTCCGCCTCCTTTTCATTATCATTTCGATGGGCAAATCGAGATGCCGCAGATGCGGCAATCGCACCAATTAAATCATCCATAAATGCATGACATCCATTCGACTTATCATTAAGTATTCCAATAATTCCGGGTTTACTTTTGTCCAAGAAGCCAAAATTAGTTAAAGCAATGGAACCATACAAATTACAGATGCCAAACCCTAGAACTTCGTCAATACCAAACAAAGGCTCATCGTCAAGAATGATTTGTTCTAATTGCTTATTTTTCATGGTCCTTTGAGCGGCTTGTTCATCCAGCTCAATCCCAACCATAATAGCATTATAGACTTCTCTTTTTGCCAAGACGGCTCGAACTGATTCTCGGCACATTTCCATGGTAATGGAGGGAATATAGGGTAGTTGTAAATCAAACACAAGTTGAGCGATATCATCAAGGGAAATATGATATTGGGCTAGTAATAATTCACTTCGTTTCCACCGCTCATTCATATCTTAGCCATCCCTTTCCTTGAACTATTGTATTTATTCATTTATTCTCTTTATATTGTATCAAAATAATTATTGAAATAGAAGAGACTATGAAATTATTATTGTTTTATATATTGTTGTATTACCATTGATGTGAGACTTGGGGGAGAAAAAAATTAAAAGGTGATT
>CAZVZF010000047.1:0-6519 GCA_964631095.1 uncultured Eubacteriales bacterium | reverse complement strand
AGAAAAGGTATTTTTCTTGCAATGCAGTATCCCCAAGAGATTCCTGGGGTATCCATATCTGACTTTATGAGGACGGCAATCAATGCTAATCGTGACAAACCGATTTCCTTGTTTCGATATATTAAAGATCTAGAAATGGCATCAAAGCAAGTTGGGTTTTCGTTGGATATGGTTCACCGCTCTGTTAATGAGGGGTTTTCTGGTGGCGAAAAAAAGAGAAATGAAATCTTGCAAATGTTATTGTTAAAACCTAAATTTGCATTACTTGATGAAGTGGATTCAGGACTTGATGTGGATGCACTTAATCTTGTTGCCTCAGCAATTACTCAAACACACAATCAAGAATGCGGCTATTTAGTTGTTTCCCATTATGCTCGCATGTACCATTTGGTTCAGCCGACTCATGTGCATGTTGTCCTTGATGGACATATTGCAATGAGTGGTGGAATCGAATTAATCAATCGTATTGATCAAGAAGGATACCAATGGTTAAAGCAAGAATTTGGTTTAGATATTTCTGATAAAGTAGGGAATAAGCCAATGATTGTCATGCAAAACTGTGCTGCCAAAACTAGAGGTCCAATCAAATGATTGACCTTCGCACAAGCGAATTGCTTACGGCACCTTGGCTTCAATGGAATACATCTTCCAAAAAGTTGCATTTAACAATTTATCCTGGAGCCCCAACCGAAATCCGTTTGATTCACAATCATGTTTTTTTTGATGAATTAAGTTTAACCATTGCACCCAAATGTCATGTAAAAGTATGGGAAATGCCACTATCAAAAAGGAGTACGTGCTCATTAGTGAGATTTGTTCGAGTTGCACGAGATGCCAATTTTTCGCATGTAATTGTTATTAATAACCGACACAATTGGAAGATTTCTTCTTTGGACATTGAAATTATGAAGCGTGGAGAATATCGATCTCAATTAATCGATTTATCGCGTTCCAATCATTACCGTGCGGTATCGATTCAAATTCGTGGGGTTGAGTCAAAGAGTTCGATTCAAGCGGCCGTGATGAGCGAAGTGGAAGCTAAAAAAGAAATGAGAGTTGCTATACTGCATCGTAAACCATTATCTACTTCAGAACTAGAATTACAAGGAGTAGTAGCGGCGGGTGGTTCGCTGGAATTTTGGGGAGATCAAACGATCAATAAAGGCGCCGTTCGTTCTGAAGCCCATCAAACAAGTCGAATTATCGTATTTGATGAGACTTGTCAAGCAAAAACCTTTCCTATCCTTCGCATTGATGAAAATAATGTTCAGGCTTCTCACGCATCAGCGATTGGAAAGATTGAAGATGAAATGATGTTTTACTTACAATCAAGAGGACTTCAAGAGCAGGACGCAAAACGCCAAGTAATTCGCGGAAGATTTAACCCAATTATTGCAAATGTGTTTCATTCCGCCATTCGCGAAAAGCTCTTTGAATTGTTAGAAAAGCAGGTGAATCAATATGTTTGATGTACATAAAATCCGACAAGATTTCCCCATGTTAAAGGGAAAAACCATGCAAGGGAAACCACTTGTTTATTTTGATAATGCAGCGACCTCTTTCAAACCGTCCATTGTTATTGAAGCAATTACTAATTACTATCAAAATGAATCAAGTAATGCTCATCGTGGAGACTATGATCTAAGTTATGAGACGAGTGCCCATTATGAGAAAGCAAGAAAAGGTGTAGCTGATTTTATTGGCGCCCAACAAGAAGAGATTGTTTTTACTTCTGGGACCACCGCCTCACTTAACCAAATTGCGTATGGAGTTGCTAATAGTGTCCTATCACCAGGTGATGAGGTAATCGTATCCTATGCGGAACACGCCTCCAATATTTTGCCCTGGTTTGAACAAGCAAAAGTTCACCATTTGGTGATTCGTTTTGCACCACTCACTCCAGAAGGTAAAATTGATATTTATGCACTTGAGAGAATGATAACGAACCGGACAAAAATATTTTCATTTGCTCATGTATCCAATGTATTTGGGTATGTTAATGATATAAAGCAAATCGCACAACTTGCACAAAGAAAGAATATCTTACTAGTTGTAGATGGAGCACAAGGGGCACCACATCTTCCGGTAAATGTACAGGATTTGCAATGTGATTTTTATGTTTTTTCGAGTCATAAAATGTGTGGGCCTACAGGTATAGGTGTTTTATATGGCAAGCGAGATCTATTCAACCAAATGCCTCCTTTGCTGAGGGGAGGAGGAATGAACACTCGATTTGATTCGACTGGGAATCTTGGATTGCAAAATACCCCATTTCAATTTGAAGCAGGAACACCTCATATCGCTGGAGCGTATGGTCTTTTAGCTGCTGTTCAATATCTAGAAGCGCTGGGGATGGAAAATATTGCATATTATGAAAGAGAATTAAGAAATTATGCAGTTTCGCGTTTAAAAGAAGAAGTTCCAAGTATTGTTATCTACAATGAATTTGCAGATACTGGCATTATTACATTTAATCTTTCCGGAGTATTTGCTCAAGATGCAGCAACTCATTTTAATAGCAATGGAATCGCCTTGCGAGCGGGCTTGCATTGTGCAAAGCTTACACCAGAACACCTTCATACACCCGCTACTGTTCGAGCGAGTTTGTATTTCTATAATACATTTGAAGAAGTCGATCGATTTGTTGAAGTCGCAAAACGGGGAGGGGATTTCCTTGATGCATTCTTTCAATGATCCATTAATGATGAGACAAATTATCATGGATCACTATGAACATCCACGTAATAAACGAACGCCAATCGATGAAAACTACAAGCATATTCATATGGATTCTGCTTCTTGTATCGATGATATTCTTCTCTACATATTAATGCAAGGGGAGCAAATTGTTGACATTTGTTTTGATGGGGTTGGTTGTGCGATTTCAACGGCTTCGACATCCATTCTCACGGAACTAATAAAAGGGAAAACGAAGAAAACTGCCCTTAGTATTATTCATCAATATGAAGCAATGATTTTTGAGAAACCATACGAAGAAGATTTCCTTGAAGAAGCAGTAGTATTTCGAAACACAAGCAAACAAGCCAATCGTATAAAATGTGCGATGATTGGATGGGATGGATTGAAGCAGCTCCTCAATGAGTAGACACTAGTGAAAGGATGATTATTGTGAACGAAGAAGTAAAAAGTATCATTCAAAATCGCGAATATGAATATGGATTTCACGATCAAGATACCTCGGTTTTTCGTACGCAAAAAGGATTATCAATCGATACAATTTTAGAAATTTCCTCCCATAAAAATGAGCCTGAATGGATGAAGCAATTCCGATTAAGAAGTCTTCAAGCGTTTTTCCGAAAGCCTCTTCCGAAATTTGGACCTGATTTATCAAATCTTGATTTTCAGTCTTATACTTATTTTATTCGCCCTGTAGACCGTCAAGGCAAAAGTTGGGATGAAGTACCAGCAACAATTAAAGAGACGTTTCAAAAATTAGGAATTCCAGAAGCAGAGCAAAAATTTCTTGCTGGTGTTTCAACACAATATGAATCGGAAGTTGTTTATCACAATATGCTTAAGGAAGTTGAAGAAAAAGGGGTAATTTTCGTTGATTCGGATACGGCACTTCGGGAGTATCCCGATTTGTTTCAGCGTTTTTTCAATACGGTAGTCCCTTATCAAGATAATAAATTTTCAGCCTTAAATGGTGCTGTTTGGTCGGGAGGGACATTCATTTATGTCCCGCCTGGAGTAAGTTTGGAAAAACCACTACAATCGTATTTCCGAATTAATTCGGAACGAATGGGACAATTTGAACGTACCTTAATCATTGTGGATGAGGGAGCTAATCTCCATTATGTGGAAGGGTGTACAGCCCCTTTGTATTCAAAAGAATCTCTTCACGCAGCTGTGGTGGAGATAATTGTCAAAAAAGGGGGGAAATGCCGATATACTACCATTCAAAATTGGTCAAATAATATTGTAAACCTTGTTACCAAACGGGCTTTTGTTGAAGAAGATGGTATGATGGAATGGATTGATGGTAACATTGGCTCTCAGGTGAACATGAAGTATCCCGCTTGTGTCCTTGCTGGCCCACGAGCAAAAGGGACTTGTATTTCTATTGCGGTGGCTAGCAAAGGCCAGCATCAAGATGCCGGTGCTAAAATGATACACTTGGCGCCAAACACATCAAGTGTCATCATCTCAAAATCGATTGTACGATCTGGGGGCAAAGTCAATTATCGAGGATTGGTCAAACAATCATCGCAAGCAATCAACAGCCGTGCTCATGTTGAATGTGATACCCTCTTAATCGATGAAGATTCAAAAAGTGATACCTTACCAACCAATATTGTTGCCAATCCATCTTCAAGACTTGAACACGAAGCGACTGTTTCAAAAGTCTCTCAAGAGCAATTATTCTATTTGATGTCGAGAGGCCTCTCCAAACAGGCTGCGACTCAAATGATTGTAATGGGATTCATTGAGCCTTTTGCTAGAGAACTTCCGATGGAGTATGCAGTAGAACTAAATCAGTTGCTCGCCTTAAATATGGAGGGAAGTGTAGGATAATGGATGAGTTTCGTAAAATTTTTGAGAATGCAATTAGAGATCTGAGTCTTGTTAAGATGACGATTAGCAACCCCAAGGACAAGAAAAGTCAAATTCGAAGAGTATATGCAACCCCTATTCAAATGCAAAATCAACTTCTTTATCAATTATCCTTACAAGAAGAGAAGCGTGAATTCCATGAAAATCTTGATGCAACTGCACTCATGACAAAAATGATGGAACTCTCTACTCAGTTTCGGCAAGCCCATATTCAAACTATTTCCGAGGATTATCAAGTTTTCTTCAATCGAACAGGGATACAAATATTAAAGCACAAAAGCACTGTTAAGTCCCCAGCACTTATGAACCATGATCGGAAGAAGAACTATATCATCTCCGAAGGATTCGTTGTCCCTTTCTTTGTGGAACTTGGTGTAATGACAGCAAATGGCGCGGTGGTAAAGTCCAAGTATGATAAATTTCGGCAGATTAATCGCTATTTAGAATTTCTTCGAGATATTCTCGATTATCTCCCCGCGAAAGGGCTTCTTCGAGTGGTTGACTTTGGATGTGGGAAGTCCTATTTAACGTTTGCAGCTTATTACTACTTGCATGACATTCTTGGCCGAGAAGTGGAGATGATTGGACTAGATTTAAAGGAAGATGTCATCCAATTTTGCAACCAAGTAGCCTATCGGTGTAAGATGAGTGGGCTTCGTTTTGAAGTGGGCAACATCGAGACTTATGAATCATCTCTTCCAATTGATATGGTTATTTCGTTGCACGCCTGTGATACTGCGACCGATGCTGCTCTTGCTCAAGCGGTCCATTGGGGAAGTAAAGTCATCATGGCGGTTCCTTGCTGTCAACATGAAATTAATGCTCAAATGAAAAGTCATCATGTTGGTTCCATGCAACGCTATGGAATTATCCAAGAACGCCTCGCCTCCTTAATTACCGATACTTCTCGAGCTGCATTATTAACTTATTGTGGGTATCGTACTCAGATTGTAGAATTTATTGATATGGAACATACTCCCAAGAACCTCTTAATCCGTGCGGTTATGTCACCCAGCACCAATCGGGAGCAAGGTCTTCAAGAGTTTTTGGAGTTAAAGAGGGAATTTCGTTTTGAGTTTTCTTTTGAAAAACACCTAATAGAACTAGGTATTATAGAAAATATAAAAAGTCTCGAATGAGACTTTTTTACTCCACTAATTGAACTTTTACTACTCCAGGAACCTCATCAATTAGTATTAACTCGACGCCATCTGAAATAGTATTATCGATAAGAGAGCATCCAACGCATGCTCCTTGCATTCTTAAATAGACAACGCCATCTTCAAATTTTACATATTCAACATCGCCACCATCTCTTTGTAAGAATGGACGGATCTTTTCTAAAGTATCTTTAATCTGATCATCAATGCTATTCATAAGAATCTCCTTTTCAGTTTATCAAAACTAGAACTTGATACAAGATAAATGCGACGGCTGCACCAAGCATTGCACCCGTAACGACTTCCATCGCCTTATGACCAAGGACATCTTTCATCTTAGTAAGGTACAGTGGTGAGTTGCTTAATTCAACTTCTTTGCTCTGCAAATCATCAATCAATTGACGCGTGATTTGAATGTTTTTTCCTGCATAGTAGCGGACATTCATCGCATCATACATAATAATGGATGCAAATACAACAGCAATTGCAAAGGCAGTCGAGTTAATGCCTTCTACCAGAGCAACGCCAACCACAAGTGCCATGACTGCCGAAGCATGGGAGCTTGGAAAGCCACCGCTTGCAAAGAAATAGTGCCACTCCCATTTCCATTTACCGGTTTTTCGAGAGAGAATGACAAGTTTCATTAATTGAGCAAGAGTATGGGCAACAAAAGAAGCAATGATTACATACAAGCTTCGAAAGAACTCCGGCATACTGTCACCCCCACTATCAATGTTTAATAATTATATCATCTTGAGAAACTACCGTAAAGCGTATATAATCT
>CAZVZF010000046.1:2871-6537 GCA_964631095.1 uncultured Eubacteriales bacterium | reverse complement strand
GGTAGCTAGGCCTGGTCCTAGTGAGAATAGCTCGTCGCCGGGTCTTTTTTTTATTCGATTGCAAACGTTACAAATTTTTGATAATTTGTTATAATGAATGAGCAATAAATTAGGGAGGTGAATCTCATGGCAAAAGTAATGGTTGGGTTGAGTGGTGGCGTCGATAGCGCTGTTGCCGCCTATCTTTTAAAGCAAGAGGGACATGAAGTCATTGCCGCATATATGAGAAATTGGGATTCACTGGCAAACAATGATTTTTTAGGGAATCCTAATCAAGGTCCATTATGCCCGCAAGAAGCTGATTATGAAGATGCAAAAAAAGTGGCTGAAAAACTAGATATTCCTCTGCTACGTGTCGATTTTATTGAAGAGTATTGGAATGATGTTTTTCTCTATTTCATTAAAGAGTATCAAGCAGGAAGGACGCCAAATCCTGATGTCTTTTGCAATAAATATATAAAGTTTGATGCTTTTTGGAATTTTGCAATGAGCCACCACGTTGATTATATGGCGACTGGGCATTATGCTCGTTATGAAGATGGAGAATTAAAGAAAGCTCGCGATCTCTCAAAAGATCAAAGTTATTTTCTAAGCCTTTTAACTCATGAACAACTTTCACGTACTCTTTTTCCACTAGGGAACCTATTGAAGAAGGACGTTCGCGAAATAGCAAACTCGATTGAGCTCGTTGTTGCAAATAAAAAGGATTCAACTGGGATTTGCTTTATTGGAGAACGTCGTTTTCGCCAATTTTTACAAAACTATATTTCCGCTCAACCAGGAGATATTATTGATGTAGAGCGACACGAAGTTATTGGACAACACTATGGAGTAATGTATTATACGTTAGGGCAACGCAAAGGTCTTGGAATTGGTGGCATTAAAGGTCATCAAAATGGTTCATGGTTTGTGGTTGGAAAAGATATTGATAAAAAAGAACTTTATGTAGTTCAAGGTGATGAAAGTGACTGGCTTTATCATCATCGTGCAACTCTTATCTCTTTTCAATGGCTTGGGAAATACAAGCTTGAAGTAGGACAGACCTATGGAGCAAAATTTCGTTACCGTCAACCTGATATCCCTGTTAAAGTGATTGGAGTATCAAGTGATTCGATTGAAGTGGAAGCATTTGAACCCGTTCGTGCCATCACCCCAGGACAAATTGGTGTTATTTATCATAATGAAACATGTGTCGGCGCTGGAATCATTAATAGCGTTGCGAAGAAAGGATGATTGAATTGGAAACGGTAACCGGGTACGTTCATAACATCCTTTTTTTTAATGAATCTTCGCACTATGTCATCGCACGCATGAAGATCGATCAAAAAAAAGATGAAACCGTTATTCTTGTTGGATATTTTGAAGTGCCGAAACGCCAAGAACTATGCCAATTTATAGGAGAGTATGTCACTCATCCTCGTTATGGTCGCCAATTCAAAGTGACTTCTTATGAGAAATTGATGCCAGAAGGGAAAGAGGCAGTTGTTCGGTTTTTGTCAAGTTCACTTTTCCCAGGAGTTGGTGTGCGAACAGCAACGAAAATTGTCGATGAGTTAGGGACGGACTGTCTTAAACGTATACAAGAGGATTCCAAATCTCTTGAATCCATCGATTTGAAACCAGAAATCAAGATGTCTATTCTTCGCGGAATCCAGAAGAGTACCCGTTTGAATGATGCCGTAAAATTATTCGTGGGGCATGGCATTCCATTAAAATACTTACTCAAAATGGAAGCAGTCTATAAGGATAGGATTGTGCAAAAAGTACAGGAAAATCCATATAATCTCGTTCGAGATATTGATGGTATTGGCTTTCGTATTGCCGATCGAATTGCGTTATCAATGGGGATAAATCTCCTTGATACTCGACGAATTGAAGCCTTCATATTGGATTTAGTAAAGCAGATTTGCTTTTCGACTCAAAACACTTACACAGATGTCGATGAATTATTTTTTCAACTAAACAAACAAGAGCCTAATTTGGATAAAGAAGCCGCGGAAGAAGCTTTTGATCATTTGGTAGCACGTGAAGAATTGATTGTAGAAGAATTTCGCATTTACCCAGTTAATCTCTATGATGCAGAATTAGGGATAGCGAAGCATCTCGCTAGTTTATCCTATAAGAAATTATTTTTCGATCACCAACACGTGCAAGAAGACATCATCGAAATTGAAAGAGAGAGTGGAATCACCTATAACGACGAACAAAAACAAGCGATAGAAACTTGTCTCTCTGAAGGAGTTACACTCTTAACAGGGGGCCCAGGAACAGGAAAAACGACTGTAGTAAACGCTATTATTCGAATCCTTGAGCGTCGCTTTTCATCTGCAAATATTGTGCTTACTGCCCCGACCGGACGGTCGGCAAAGAGGTTAAGTGAATTAAGTGAACGTAGTGCTACAACCATTCATCGTTTGCTCAAATGGGATCTCGAAACGAATCATTTTGCTTGTGATGCATCGAATCCTATTGAGGGAGACATTTTAATCGTCGATGAATTTTCAATGGTCGATACTCAACTTTTCTATCACCTTTTGGAAGCCACTAGCCGATTTCAAAAAATCCTATTAATTGGTGATGATGAACAGTTGCCTCCTGTTTCTCCGGGAGATGTTTTACGTGATTTACTCCTAAGCAAGAGCTTTGCGACGGTACGCCTTATCCAGATCCATCGTCAAGCGGAGCAATCCGGAATAATTCCTCTTGCTTATCAAATGAGAAATGGCCATGTTGTAGAGCAGGATTTAATTGGCAATGATGTGAACTTTCACAGTTGTCACGCCGCAGAAGCAGGTCCTCTTGTCCTCCGAGCAATTGAACAAGCCGTAGAAGTTGGCTATACTCAGCAAGATATACAAGTTTTGGCTCCAATGTACGATGGAGTCGCCGGTATTCGAAATATAAATAGGATCATAAGGGATTATTTCAATTCACCAACTGAATTGAAAAAGGAAATAATGATTGGCTCCACCACATATCGAGAAGGGGATAAAATTTTACAGTTAAAAAATCAACCCGATGATGATATTTATAATGGAGATATCGGATTTATTACAGAAATTGTACACAAAGAGGATGATTATGATCGCCAAGATCGAATTCTAGTGGATTTTGAAGGACGATTGGTGGCGTACTCCGGGCTTGATTTTCAAAACATTACACATGCTTATTGTATTAGTGTTCATAAGTCACAAGGAAGTGAGTATGCTTATGTTATTATGCTCATCTTTAAAGATTACCGTCAGATGTTACGTCGCAAATTGTTATATACCGGAGTCACACGTGCCAAACAACAACTTCTTCTTATTGGTGAATTTGAGGCATTCGCAAAAGGGGTAAAACATCTTGAACGTGCGGTTCGAAAGACAACACTACAATTACGTATTCAACAGACAATGAACTGATCAATCACTACTCTTGATTCGTTGCAATTGAATATGATTATGATATAATAATAATCGAAATCAATGATGAAGTTCATTTTTCGTGTGTCTGATAGAGAGAGCTTGCAGGGTGGAAAAGCTTAGACAATGAGAAATAGGCCACTTCTGAGAGCGTTTAATATGCGCCGGTCGCCCGTTATAGCATAAGTAAGTGCATTGGCCTTTAAGCTGGTGAACTAGGATGGTACCGCGACAATTTGTCGTTCCTAGCAGTTTAGGAGCG
>CAZVZF010000046.1:0-2861 GCA_964631095.1 uncultured Eubacteriales bacterium | reverse complement strand
GCTATAGGTCATATATCAAAACCGCTGATCTATACCGGGCAGCGGTTTTTTTATGAAAGAGAGGCATGATGATTATGAAATCAATGACTGGTGATCAGATTCGACAAACATGGCTGGATTTTTTTGCATCAAAAGGGCATATGATAGAGCCAGGAGCTTCGCTTATTCCACATAATGATCCGACATTGCTTTGGATTAATTCGGGAGTGGCGGCACTTAAAAAATATTTTGATGGGACTGAAAAACCCCGTTCCAAACGAATTGCCAACGCACAAAAATCCATTCGTACCAATGATATTGAAAATGTTGGAATGACTGCTAGACATCACACCTTTTTTGAGATGCTTGGGAATTTTTCTATAGGAGATTACTTTCGTGAAGAAGCAGTTAAATGGGGATTTGAGTTATTGACTAGTCCTAAATGGTTTGGATTCTCCCTTAATCAACTCTATATGACAGTTCATCCCTCAGATGATGCCACTCGTCAAGTATGGCTCGAACTAGGTGTTCAACAAGATCATATTGTGAATTGTGAGGGGAATTTTTGGGAAATAGGAGAAGGTCCTTGTGGGCCCAATACAGAAATCTTCGTAGATCGTGGTGAACAATATGATCCGAAGAAACTAGGCATTAAGCTATTGCAAAATGATATCGAAAATGATCGATACATTGAAATCTGGAACATTGTATTTTCCCAATTCAATTCAAAGAGTGGCTTGCCAAGAGATCAATATCCTGAATTGCCTCAGAAGAACATCGATACAGGGGCTGGGCTTGAGCGGCTCGCTTGTGTGCTTCAAGGAACTGAAACAAACTTTGAAACGGATTTATTTTATCCGATTATTATGGCGACAGCCAAATATGCAAAATTATCGTATGAGGGCGATGCAAAGCGGTCTTATCGTGTGATTGCAGATCATGTCAGAACTTGCACTTTTGCCCTTGCTGATGGTGCCCTCTTTTCCAATGAAGGACGTGGTTATGTGCTACGTCGGTTGCTTCGACGCGCCATTCGACATGCAAGAAAATTAGGAATCGAAAGATCAATTCTCGATGAACTCGTCCAAATATGTGCCGAGACGATGAAGGGATTCTACCCTTATCTTTTGGATCGAGTTGATCATATTCGTCGTCTCATTCGCGCAGAAGAAGCTCGTTTCCAACGCACCTTACAATCGGGGGAGCAACTTTTAATGGAGTATTTAAGCCATTTAGAATCTGATCAGTTACCTGGGGATTTAGCCTTTAAATTGTATGATACTTATGGTTTTCCACTCGAATTAACAACGGAAATTGCTCAAGAACAGAACGTTCATGTTGATGTTGATGGTTTTACCAAAGAAATGGAAAACCAAAAGCAAAGAGCTCGCTCTGCACGAACGGAAGAACAATCGATGGCAAGACAGTCGGCTGATTTAATGCATTTTACAATTCCTTCGACGTTTTCTTATGATCCTTTTCCACAAAATGCGACAGTTGTTGGCCTTTTCATTAATGGTCAGCAAGTAGAATCGTTGGAGGAAGAAGGGGATATCGTTTTTGATCATACAATCTTTTATGCAGAGTCGGGTGGTCAAGTAGCTGATCGTGGTATTATTCACTTTCAAGGAATCGAAATCCCAGTCCTTGATGTGAAAAAAGCGCCCAACCATCAACATCTTCATCATATTGACCCTCAAGGACTGACGTTGCAAGTAGGTGATGTTGTGAGGCTTGAAGTAAACCAATTGTTACGTAATCGGACGATGCGACACCATTCGGCAGTACACTTACTACAAAAGGCACTACGAGAAGTGCTTGGCAATCACATTGAGCAAGCTGGATCTTACGTCGATGATGAACGTCTACGTTTTGACTTTACTCACTTCGAAAAAATTAAACGAGAACAGTTAGAAGCGGTAGAACGAAGGGTTAATGCTATTATTGATCAAGGTCTTGCTGCTTCGATAGAAGTGATGACACTAGATGCCGCTAAAGAAAAAGGTGCCATTGCATTATTTGGTGAGAAATATGGCGACGAAGTTCGAGTGGTAGAGTTTGGAGATTATTCCATGGAATTGTGTGGTGGTTGTCACGTAACAAATACCAAGGATATTGGGGTTTTTGTAATCGATTTTGAAGAATCGATAAGTTCAGGCGTTCGTCGGATTCAGGCTTCTTGTGGGATCCATGGATATGAAATTATGAAGAAGCGAGAGGCCATTGCAGAATCCGCTGCCAAAACGCTTGGTGCGCTTTCCATTAGCGAAATCGATGACCGTTTGCATGCCCTACAAAAACAGTTTGAACAAGTCAGAGGAGAATTATCCATTTTAAAGCAACGTTTTGCACAAGCAAAAGCTTCTGAGTTATTTGCAAATGCCGATGATTCAAATGGATATCCACTTGTCCTTTCAGTATTAACCGATTTTGATAAAGATTCATTCGCCCAACTTGCCGAAGAATTAAGAATCAAAAATGATCAGATTGTTGTGTTCTTAGTTAACCAAATAGCCGATCGCATTTCACTTATTGCCGCCGCAGGTACTCTGCAAGTGAAACAAGGATTGCATTGTGGTAAGCTAGTAAAATTGGCAGCGCAAATTCTTGGCGGTAGCGGTGGTGGACGTCCTGAACTTGCACAAGCAGGTGGAAAGCAACCAGAAAATATTCCGGCAGCCATCGATTATGTTCGCAATTATTTGAAAAAACAGTAGTACTTGGGTATAATACTTCAATAGCAATCGAAGGAGGCGCACGTATGGGACGAATGATTGGTTTGGATCTGGGAACTAGAACCTTAGGGATTGCGATGTCAGATTCTTTGGGGATTATTGCTTCAGGAGTGGAGACCTTTCATTTTTTTGAGAATGACTATGGGG
>CAZVZF010000045.1:0-6569 GCA_964631095.1 uncultured Eubacteriales bacterium | reverse complement strand
CGGGTTCGGGTTCCTTGACGGGTTCGGGTTCCTTGACGGGTTCGGGTTCATAGACGGGCTCGGGTTCCTTGACGGGCTCCGGTTCTGGAATCAAGACTGGCTCTTTCGCCATTGTTTCCTTCACTTCTTCGAGAATTACAGGTTCTTCTTTGACTTCTCCGATTTCAGCAGAAGATTTGACTGTCCTAAATTCGGGCAAAGCACGAGGCTGTACATTAAATTCAGCTTTTTGAGCGGGAGTGTAAATATCAATTTCACTTTCTTCTGTCTTCTTTCTGGCTGCCTTTTTCGCTTTCTTATCCGTTCCAAACGATTCAATGCGTTCGTTCGCACCAATCTCACGTCGATAGGCGGCGATGGAAAACGTGATGATGATGAAGGCTACAATAATGGCGTCACCAAAGAAAAGATAATTCTGGTAGCCTTCAATGAAATCGTGGATGACATCAACGAAAAAGTAACCAGCTGTTAGCAAGATTCCCGCAGCGCATAGAATTCCGAGCAGAATGTACCAAATTTTCTTCACATTATCACGCCCTTCTTTATTATGTGTCTCTTTTCTTTATTATAATATGAATAATTCTCACTTGCAATCAAATAGGGAAATACTTTCCGACTTATCGAGGGCCATTTGAACCTGTAAATCCCTTACTGATTCAAATTTGATCTCCGAACGAAGAAAACTATGAAAAAGGACTTCAATCGTGTCTCCATAAATGGTTTGCTGAAAATGAAAGATATGGACTTCCAATACTGGCTCTACGAGTTGATTGATAGTTGGATGAACGCCGATGCTTGCCATCCCATAATAGTGTTTCCCTTGATGCAGGACCTCAACAGCATAAACTCCCTCTCGAGGTAAGTAATAGCCGTTGGTATCAAGGTTAGCGGTTGGATATCCTAGCTTCGTCCCATTTCCAAACCCATGAACGACCCTCCCCTTAACGGAGTAAGGACGGCCTAATAATCTAGCGGCTTCCTCCACGCGTCCATCTTGGAGACAACTAAAGATACGAGTCGATGAAATCTTACCAAATTGATCATGAACCTCATCGATGACATGAACACGAAAGTCAGGGGTTGTGAATTGTTGTAATGTATGGATATCCCCTTGACCTTTATACCCAAAACGAAAATCAAAACCACAAATCAGATCTTGAACATGAAGGGGTTGAAGCACGGAATGGTAAAACATTGTAGGCTCCAAATGCATGACTTCTTCATTAAATTCCAAGACAAAAACTTTATCAATTCCGAGTGATTTTGCAATTTCAACTCGTGTTTCAAGGGGCGTTAATAATCCAAGAAAATCTTTTTTCTTCAATAATAAATCGGGATGAGGATCAAAAGTAAACAAGGCAGCTTCGACACCATGGAGACGTGCAAGTCGTACTGTTTCCGCAATCAATTGCTGGTGTCCTAGATGAAGTCCATCAAAATATCCGATGCATAAACTTATCGGGTTCGTTGAGGAGGGTATATTTGATAGAGTTAATCGTTGATAGGTGTTTGATTTCATCTTAAATTCCTCGCAAACAAATGTATTGATTACCGCGTTGCTCATAGATGGCAATCGGTTGATTCGTCTCTTTGTCGAATAATAGAACAACAGGGGCTTGTGTGTCAAGGGTTAAGGGGCGACCGTATTGTGCGTATCGCAATGAATTCCCCGTCAATCCTATTTGAGTCATGAAATTGAGCGCTTCGCGTATAGAAAGAAGGGGTGAATCGATGGATAAATCTTCCAGCGATAGGGATTGATTATCGTGCCATGAGCCAATGGCTTCTCGATGAAGTTGAGCGAGATGACCAACCGTACCAAGTCTCGAGGCTAAATCACTCGCTAACACACGAACATAAGTGCCTCGACTGCAAACTACACGAAACTCAACGAACGGCTCTTGATAGGACAAAAGAGTCATATCTTCCACTTGAATCCGGCGCGCTTCGCGTTCAATAGTTTCACCCTTGCGTGCAAGTTCATACAGCTTTTTCCCGCCTATTTTCACAGCAGAATACATGGGGGGAATTTGCTCCTGCTCGCCCAGAAAGGATTGCATGGTTTTTGTTAGCGAAGCAGCCGTCAACAAAGGAATGGGGAGAGTTTCTACAATCGTACCATCACAATCAAGGCTATCCGTCGATTGACCTAAGCGCAATGTGGCGCGGTATGTTTTATTCTCGGCTTCCAAAAATCGCGAAATTTTAGTGGCCTTGCCAAGGGTAACAAGAAGAAGCCCAGTAGCAAATGGATCCAATGTTCCACAATGCCCTACTTGGCGCATGGAAAAAAGACGACGCACTCGAGCAACTACGTCATGAGAGGTTATTCCAGCAGGTTTATTAATGATTAAAACACCATTCATCCTCTCACTACCCTTCTATCTTTTTGATTATATCATATTCGCATGATATTACATGTGGTTTGTTCTATAATAGACCCATAAAAGGTGGGGATTATATGAGCATGAGTCAAATATTAGCTGCCATCCGTGAGTTGGATGATCAAACAACGCTCATCGAAGCGGGGGACTGCATTGCTGTAGGAGTATCTGGTGGCAAAGATTCCAGCTTATTGTTGTTGGCGCTTCATCGTTATCAACAATATCGAAAAATCCCCTTTCAAATTGTGGGGATTCACATTGATCCATTTTTTGAAAATCATACCATTAAGCCCCTTGTCGATTTCTTTGCTTCCTTATCCATCCCCCTTCATGTCATTCCTTCCACTCCTGCGATTGCCTCTGTCTTATCCCAGCATTTAACTCCGAATGGGCTTTATCCTTGTTCCATCTGTGCCAAATTACGTACTGCCGCCATGAATGAAGCGGCAAAATCTTTTGGCTGCAATAAAATTGCTTTTGCTCACCATCATGATGACGCCCTCGAAACCTTGATGCTAAATGCAATCCATGGAGGAACGTTGGCTCCTTTGCGTGCGAAACGCATTCTTTCACGGAATCAATTGACCATTATTCGACCTTTGCTCTTTGCGAAAGAATCCACCATTGTAGCAACTACCCGTCAATTAGCGATCCCCTTTTGCCCCTCTCAGTGTCCGACTGATGGCCATACTGAGCGCGCTAAGATGAAAGCGCGACTGCAGGCATTCTATCATGAATATCCCCAAGCCCGAGCCAACTTTCAGCGTGTCGTCCGTAATTTAACCCTTCAAGCAGAAGAAAAGGAGTCCTAGTGAATTAGGACTCCTTTTGAACTTCTTTTTGCTCGATTTCTTTTAAAATCTTGTCAATTTTCTCGCCTCGCTCAGCGGAGGTGTCAAGAACAAAGATTAATTCTGGTACTTTGCGTATCGTCAGTTTCTTAGCCAACGAAGAGCGAACAAAGCCTTTGACTCGATTCAAGGCTTCCATACGCTTTTCAGCATGAGCGCGATCGAAGACACTAATATAAATTTTTGCATAAGAGAGGTCTTGGGTTACCTCTGCACCAGTCACGGTGACAAACCCGATTTCGGGACTTTTTACCTCAAATTGGAGGATGTCCGAAACGTGTTTTAAAATCGCAACTGACACTTTGTCTTTTTTGTAAGCCATACTCGTCCCTCCTTACTATTTGGGCGCAACTTCTTCCGTTACAAAACCTTCAATAACATCACGTTCTTTGAGATCGTTAAAATTCTCAATCATGATGCCACATTCATAACCAACGGTCACTTCTTTTTCATCTTTTTGGAAGCGTTTGAGCGAGGATAGTTTTCCTTCATACACGATAACACCTTCGCGAATGAGTCGAACCCCACAATCTTTCTTAATCGAACCATTGGTCACATAACAGCCGGCAATGGTCCCCAGCTTGGAGACTTTAAACAATTGGCGAACTTCTGCTTGACCCGTCACGACTTCTTTGAAGACGGGTTTCAACATTCCTTTCATCGCTTGTTCCATTTCTTCGGTTAAGGCATAGATGATGCGATGCAAGCGGATTTCGACTTTCTTTTCTTCGGCCATGGTACGAACGGAGGCATCAGGTCGAACATTGAAGCCATAAATCAAGGCTTGAGAAGCACTGGCAAGCAAGACATCTGATTCGGTAATAGCTCCCGCTTGATAACGAATGACATCAATTTTGACGCCTTTGACATCCAACTTCTCCAAAGCTCCTTTAACGGCTTCAGCCGAACCTTGAACGTCTGCTTTAATAATGACATTCATGGTGACGGTTTCCCCTTGTTGAATCTGGGAATACAAGTCGTCGAGCGAAAGTGCACTATTCCCTTTTCGTTCGGTTTCTATTTTCTTGACCATCCGTTTATCCGCGATGGCTTTCGCTTGTTTCTCATCGGCAAAGGCCATAAACTTGTCCCCTGCATAAGGAACTTCATTTAAGCCGGTGACTACGACAGGAGAGGAAGGCCCCGCACTTTTTGCTAAGCGACCTAAGTCATCATAGAGTTGACGAACGCGCCCATAGGAGGCTCCAACAACAAGCGCATCTCCAACTTTCAATGTTCCATTTTGAACAAGTAATGTTGCCACCGGGCCGCGTCCCCGATCCAATTCAGCTTCAATGACCGACCCCATGGCATAGCGATTAGGGTTGGCTTTCAATTCTTGAATTTCAGCCACAACCAAGATGGTCTCAAGTAAGTCAGCGATTCCTGTCCCCACCTTCGCTGAAACAGGACGGAAAATCGTGTTTCCTCCCCATTCTTCAGGCATAAGGCCAATATCAGCAAGCGTATATTTGATGCGTTCGGGATCGACACCAGGTTTATCAATCTTATTGATGGCAACAATAATAGGAACGTTAGCAGCTTTCGCATGGTCGATGGCTTCCCGGGTTTGGGGCATAACGCCATCATCTGCGGCCACTACAATAATAACAATATCTGTGACTTGAGATCCACGTTCTCGCATGGCGGTAAAAGCCGCATGGCCTGGTGTATCCAAAAAGGTAATTTTCTTCCCACTAATTTCAACCTGATACGCACCAATGGCTTGCGTAATTCCGCCTACTTCACGCTCCGCAACTCGAGTTTTCCGGATGGCATCGAGCAAAGTCGTCTTGCCATGATCCACATGGCCCATAATCGTAACAACCGGGGGACGTTCCACTAACGACTTGGAATCATCCACGATTTCTAAATCTTCAAAATTCTCTTCGGACACAACTTTTTCCTTTTTAAAGTCAAACCCAAAGTTCAGACAAACCATTCCAATCAATTCATCATCCAACACCGAGTTAATGGTCACCATTTGCCCTTGTAGGAATAAGAATTTGATAATTTCTGCAACGCCACGCTGCAGGTGTTCGGCCAAAGCGGAAACACTGATGGGTTCGTAATAGGTAAATACGCCTCCACTCATTTTTTCCTTCACCGGTGGATGCGCGAACCCCTTTTGTCTTGAGATGTTGGATGTTCGTTTGTCCTTCTTCGGTTTCGAATAGCCTTTCGCCATAAGAACCACCTTGCCTTTCTTCTAGGTTTTACGGTCGGATTATCTTCAATAATTCGTCATATATCTCGTCTGGAATCACCACTTCAAGGGCTCTTCCCAAAGCATTTTTCTTACGGGCAAGATCCACGGCGTCGACACTGCGTTTTAAATACGCACCTCGTCCATTTTGTTTGCCCGTCAGGTCGATTCGCACCATCCCTTCAGGAGTACGAACCACTCGAATCAGTTCTTTTTTGGGTAATTGTTCTTGGGTGGCAACACATTTACGCAATGGGATTTTCTTGGCCATGGCGCTCACCTCCAATTAATCTTCGTAGTATTCGTCGTATTGATCGTAATCAATCTCTTCATCGTATTTGCTTGGTTCTTGCTTGGCTTGTTCGGCCTCTTCCAATGCCCGTAATTCGTCTTCGGTATAAACTGGCATGTAATTTGCACGATCCTTTTTATCCTCTTGAACGTCTTTCTTTTCGACACGTGGTGCTTTCGGAGCAGGACGTGGAGCAGGACGTTTGGGCTTTGCAGGAACTTCTTCCATCTTATTATCCCAAGGTAAAACCAGTTCTTTTTCTGGCTCTTTCACAGAAGTGACCGTAGGCGCGACCACAGAAATGACTGGTTCCACTACTGGGGTTGGGGTGACAACAGGAGCAACAACCGTGGGAACAATCACTGGAGCTTCCACAGGGGCAATTGTTTCGCTTGCCACCACCGGTGTAGCTTCCACAACGGTCTCGGGTTCCACCGGTAAATCAAGTCGAGCAAGGGCCGCATAGGTTTGTTGAATTTCCGCCATGGTTTGGAAACGAATTTTTTCTTCTAACGCACTATCAACCGTTTTAATATCAATTTTCCAGCCCGTCAATTTGACAGCTAAACGGGCATTTTGTCCCTTGCGTCCGATGGCGAGAGATAATTCTTCGTTGGGAACAACGGCTACTGCGCTTTTGTTTTGGGAATCAATCGACATGCCGTACACATGAGCCGGTTTCAAAGCTTCGGCGATGTAATACTCTGGTTCTTCGTGATACTGAATCACATCAATCTTTTCATTGGCTAATTGGCTGGTAATCTTTTGGATACGCATGCCTTTTTGGCCAATACACGCCCCAGTGGGATCCACATTGGGATCGCGGCTAGAAACGG
>CAZVZF010000044.1:0-6693 GCA_964631095.1 uncultured Eubacteriales bacterium | reverse complement strand
ATGTGGGTCTCGGAACCTTTCGCCCCGTCAGTGTGGAACGCACCGAAGATCATCACATGCATTCCGAAAGTTATGAAATCAGTGATGAAGCTGCAGATGCTTTGAATCAAGCCAAACAAGATAAACGGCGCATCATTGCGATTGGTACAACCTCAACAAGAACCTTAGAAGCGAATTATGAGAAATATGGAATGTTTGTGGGTGAAAAGAGTCAAACCAATTTATTCATTACACCTGGCTATCGATTTCAAGCCATCGATGCTCTCATTACCAACTTTCATCTTCCTAAGTCGACTTTACTGATGCTTGTTTCGGCATTTGCGGGACGCGAATTTGTGCTCGAAGCCTATCGTGAAGCTGTTCAATCGGGTTATCGTTTCTTTTCTTTTGGCGATGCCATGTTTTTGGAATGAGGGATGATGATGAAAACCAATCTTGCGCACCAATACTATCAACGTCAACTGGCCCAAATGGATGAAGCAAGCAAGCAAGACACCAAACCTCGCTTATTATTGCATACTTGTTGCGGTCCTTGTGTCGCTTTTCCTATTGAATTGTTGGCACCTCTTTTTGACCTCACTTTAATCTATAATAATAGTAATATTGATCCAGAGCCAGAATTTGTTCGTCGTCGCGATGAAATGCTCCGCTTTGTGGATCAATACAACCAAGTCCATCACACGGATGTTCAAGTAGTCGTCACCCCATATCGGGGCGAGGAGTTTACCGCAAAACTTGCACGACGAGCCCAGGACGAAGAAGGTCAGGGACGCTGTCGTTACTGTTATGCCTTACGACTCCAAGAAGCATTTGCATACGCCCATGAACATCATTTTGACTGGGTAGGCACAGTCATGACGATTTCCCGTCAAAAAGATGCTCTAGCCCTCAATCGGATCGGCGAAATTCTCGAACGCAAGTATGCAGGATCTCCACGCTACTTTTATAGTAACTTTAAAAAAGGCGGTGGTCTTGAGGCTGGAATGAAGCGAGCCAAAGCTGCCGAATTATATCGTCAAACCTATTGTGGCTGTCGCTTCTCTCGCCAAGCTCGTGACCGTCGCCTTCAAGAACTCACCGAACAAGAAAAAACCCCAAAATAATGGGATTTTTCATTGGATAAAATCTTATTTCTTTTTGGGGAGAGGGGCGTATTGTTCCAAGATAGCAATCAAAGTTTGGCGCTCTTGGTCACTGCATTGATGCAAGCCAAGCAATAAGGCTTGCGTGCTCGTCACATAAAAGTAAAAGCCATAAGGAGAACGAAGGACTTTCCGAAAATCTTTCCAGGCAAACGTCGCTGTTTGAGGGCCCATTGTTTGAACCATCCCATGCTCGTTAATCTCCACTTGAATGCGAACGGCTTCAAGGTTGCGTTTGCCATAGGAGCGTTTGGCCATATAGATGGTGGCGACATAGAACAATCCCCCTACCAAAATGCCATATCCTACTGCAAAAAGGAACCCTACACCCACCGCAACATACCATACATCGTGCCCACCAAAATAGCCTGTAAAGGCCCAGACGAAGAGCATGGTCATTACCAACACGGGCCAGTTTCGATAAAGTGATGTCCGCAAACAAAAATCCAGATAATCAGGCGCCTCAATCTTCATCTCTTTTTTCCAGGTCATAGCTTTGATTTCCTTTCTCAAAAGTTTATTACCTCATGTTCGGGGAGGAGGGCGGCTAATCGTTCAATTTCTTGCATCAAATAGGTATTGATTGTTGATCGTTGATCCCCATTCGGCACATTGGGATCGTAGGCGATCGGTTGTCCCAAACGAATGGCGGAGAGAGAAGGGGCAAAATAGGCGGGATAGAAATGCACGATCTTCCCCCCACTGCGCCGGTAATAAAGCGCAGCAACATCGCTGAATCCAGGATTAAATTCATTCACAAACCGCGAGCGCGGTGTGGGGCTTTCCGGAAAAATTACAACGGTTTTCCCGGCGTCCAATTGTTCTTGAGTTTTTCGAAACGTGGTTAATAACCGTTGATCGCGAAAGACGGGAATGACTTCTGCTCCTCGAAAGAGAAGCACCATCAACGGCGTAAGAACAATGGCAAACAACCAGTAAAAGGGACGCGACCAGCGTGGCACTCCCCCAAAGAAATCACGCATCATGTAACGAGTGGCTTCTTTCCAATAACATAATTCTTGGGTCGCCCAAATGGAGACTGTGCCTTTCTTTTGATACTTTAAATGAAAGGCAATGGGTCCATGTAATTTGCAATGATTCGAAACAATGATCACTGTTTCGTCGCTCGAGGGGAGTACTTCGTGTTGCACATCACAACGTGGATAAATCCAATCAATAAGGATACTAAACAAACGATACACGAGATGCCATCGTTGGACGCGATATTCAAGTTTATGAGTGGCATAATAGCGTCGCTTCATGGCTTTCCCTCATTTCTACGATGGCTTTATTATAGCCTTTCACTTGGGATACCTCAAGACTCCTTTCGCATTCCTCTTGGCAATTCGCTGTAGGTTTGTTAAGATGAAGCAAGCAAAGGAGGCCATTCTCATGAGACAAGATCATTCCTTCAAACTATGGTTTCTTTTGTTTCGAACCTTTTTAAAAATAGGAGCATTTACGTTTGGAGGAGGCTATGCCATGATCCCTATTGTGGATCGTGAAGTGGTCATCAATAAACGATGGTTGACCGAGCTCGAGATGTTGGACCTCATCGCCATCGCGGAATCCACTCCAGGTCCCATCGCCGTCAACACTGCAACTTTTGTTGGGTATAAAGTGGGTGGATTTTGGGGGGCTTTCTTCGCCACCTTAGGTCTCGCCCTTCCCTCATTGGTCATTATTTATCTCATCAGTTTAGTGTATCATCAATTCATGGCGAACCCCCTGGTTCAACGCGCGTTTCAAGGTATACTTGCCGCTGTTGCTTTATTCTTGTTAAGTGCCGTCATCAAACTCCATAAAACGGTGCGAAAACATCGTATTCCTGTCGTAACCTCACTCCTTACCCTTCTTTCTTTTATCCTTGTCTTCTTTACTGGAATTCGTTCCATCTTCTTAATTCTTGGTGCAGGAATTTTGGGCAGTCTTTTCTTACATGGATCCTCCAAATCCAAGGAGAAAGAAGTATGAATATACTATGGGAATTATTTCTTGTGTTCTTTGGCATTGGGCTATTCACCTTTGGGGGAGGCTATGCCATGATTCCATTAATCCAAGAAGAAGTCATTCAACGTGGTTGGCTTACGGGCGAAGAATTGTTGTCTTTTCTCGCCATTTCTGAAGCGACTCCTGGTCCTTTTGCCATCAATGTCGCAACCTTTGTTGGTACGTCACAAGCTGGCCCACTTGGCGCAATCATGGCGACCGTTGGCGTCGTTCTTCCTTCTTTTCTTGTTATTCTAATCATTGCTGCTCTATTTAAGAATTTTTCTTCCAACCGTTATGTTCAAGGATTTCTTCATGGGGTGCGCCCCATTGTAGTCATCTTAGTATTGGCGGTGGCCTGGGAGTTGTTTGTCCAAAAAGCCTGGGATGGTGGTCAGATTCAGTGGCGCTTTCTTCTATTGTTTGCTGCCTTGTATGGCATTAAGAAAAAATGGAATCCGCATCCCATTTTCTTGATTGGCATCGCCGCCATCACCGGCATCGCCCTTTATTCCATTGGAGCATAAAACCGAGAATCAACATTCTCGGTTAGGAGTACTATTTTAAGGGTCGAACAATGTTTAGGATGGCGAGTAACGTAACACCTACGTCTGCGAAAACCGCACTCCATAAGGGCGCATATCCCCATGCTCCTAAAAGTAGGACGATCGCTTTTATCACCAAAACTCCAATAATGTTTTGTCGAATTCGATGCATACTTCCTTGCGCAACCTTTTTGCCTTGGGCCAATACCCCCACTTGATCATGAAGGACAATCATCTCTGAGGCTTCCAAGGCAGCATCAGAACCCAGTTTCCCCATTGCAATTCCTAAATCGGCGCGCGCTAAGGTAGGGGCATCATTAATCCCGTCGCCAAGATAACCAACCGTGCCTTTTCCTAGATGTTCGTGAAGAAAGTGTTCCAAGTGTTGAAGCTTTTCTTCGGGATATAGATTGGAATAATAGGCATCAAGACCAAGAGTATGAGCGACTCGTTTGGCATGCTCTTCTTGATCGCCAGTGAGCATGGCAAGGTAGGAAACTCCTTGATTCCTTAAAGCTTGCATGGCCTCGACAATCTCTGCTCGAGGCTGATCTTCGAGGCGAATCCAACCAGCATAACGTCCATCATAGGCTACCACTAGTTGGGGAGAGGAAGCGAAAGAACTAGGTAAATCCTGTACTTTTTGTTCCTTTAGCCACGTATGACGACCAACCAAAATGACATGTTGTTGATAGACAACAGACATTCCTTGTCCAATCCATTCTTGGGCATGATCCAAGGCATTTCGCTGAAGCGGTTTCCCCCATGCGTGTTGGATGGCACGAGCATAAGGATGAGAAGAGTCCCCTTCTGCATGCGCCACCCATTCGAGTAATTGTTGGGTGTTTCCATTGACAGCTTCAATTTCTGCCACGGTAAATTCGCCCAATGTGAGGGTTCCCGTTTTATCCATCCACAACGCTTCCATCTGAGCAAAGGATTCAAAGGCATCGCTTCCCTTGACCACTAACCCCAGCTTGGATAAACGTCCAATCCCAGCAAAGAAACCCAATGGCACCGATAAGACCAACGCACACGGGCAGGCAAGCACCAAAAAGATTAAGGACCTCCGCCCCCATTCCATCCAAGGACCTAACCCTAAAAGCGGAGGGATAATGGTTAACAATACGGCCATTCCCACAACCACAGGAGTATATATTTGTGCGAACCGAGTAATAAAACGTTCGGTTTTTGTTTTTTTACTTACCGCTTCTTCCATAAGTTGTAACATGCGTTGCACAAAAGAGGTTTGCATGGTTTGAGTGACTTCGATAATCAGTACTCCTCCACCATTGATACTCCCCGCAAAAACGGAAGACCCTTGTTGGACGATTTGTGGCAAAGGCTCCCCACTTAACGCCGCAACATTCAATTCACTCGTTCCGGAAACAATAATTCCATCCACCGCAAGGCGTTCTCCTGGTTTGATACGAAGCTGGTCTCCCACTTGAACCTTATCAGGAGATACCTTCTCTTCTCCTTGCGCGGAAAGGCGGGTGACAAAAGTAGGATGATTCCCCAACAACGAACGGATGGAGCCTCGTGATCGTTCGACGGCTAAGGATTGTAACCATTCACCCAAGCGATACAAGGCCATGACCGCAATGGCTTCATAAGGCTCTTGAATCACCCATGCGCCAATGGTTGCAAGACTCATTAAGAAGTGCTCATCGAGTATTTTTCCTTTCGTAAGATTACGGAAGGCACGAAGAAGAACCTCAAAGGCGACCAAAAGATAGGCCACCATCAAAAGGAATGTAGTTGCCCATGAGGGTAACGATGTCCATAAAGCTGCAATCAATGTTAAAAGAGCAGCCAAAAGGACCAGTCCAAGTTCCTTGCCCTGAGAAAAAAGAAACTTGAATTTTGGTTTCAACAAAGGAAGCTCTTCCTTGTTTTGTTGGAGAGAAGCATGGGGTTCTGCTTGAGCAATGGCTTGTTGAACACGCGAGAATACAAGCGAAGAATCCATAGAATCTTGGGTTTCAAACACGACAGTCTTATTCAAGAAATTGACTTCAGCATGAACAATTTCAGGAAGTTGCTGAATGGCTTGTTCAACTCGGAGCGCACAATGAGCACAATCCAATCCCTCAATAGGGTAACGATGTTGTTGCATAAGATTTCCTCATTTCTTTTCTTGGGCATGCTCCAGCCCTTGGTCAAGAATGGTAGCAACATGATCGTCGGCAAGTGCATAAAAAATGGTAGTTCCCTGACGACGTGAACGCACCAATCGTGCTTGGCGTAACAACCGCAATTGATGAGAAATCGCCGATTGACTTACCCCTGTAATCGCTACTAGATCCCCAACGCAGACTTCTTGTTGGGCGAGCGCCATCAGTAGATGAACCCGTGTGGGATCGCCAAACATTTTAAATAAACGGGCGACTTCCTCGCAAAGGAAGGTATTTTGTTGATTGGTATCCACCCTCATCACCTCTAATATGATTATATGCTCATATACTCATAAAGTCAATGTGAAAAAAGAGAGTTGATACTCTCTTCTTATTACTTCTCTTTTTTCCCGTTTTTCGTCATGGGTGCAGGAGCGGCAAATGCCAACAATAATCGCTCTGATAGAATTTTCTTGATGGCCGCTTCCAAAGCAAGTTGACGCGCAAGCAATAACGACGCAGTAGCATCCATCCCAAGCAACCGTTCTTGCAAGGAAGCAATTTCATTGTGAACACTCCCCGCGAAAGTCTTGGCAAAATCATCGTGTCGCATCTGAGGTGCTGCATTGGATGCCATTGCCGTAAACATATGACCAATATCTTCGATGGATAGAATGGTCTTTAACGCGGCAATTTGCATCAATCCACTGAGTTGCTCTTTGTTATATTTTTTATTGTTTGGGCGTGTTAAAAGATGTTTTTTTACATAATTATTAATCATCGCCGGGGACATCCAGCGCTTGATTTCTTCCTCACTCAAGTATGCAAACTGGGTGCGAAAATAAATCATGATTTGATCCATGTATAAATCAAGTTCGGGTAAGTCTTCCCATAAGGGCA
>CAZVZF010000043.1:0-6911 GCA_964631095.1 uncultured Eubacteriales bacterium | reverse complement strand
TTCCTTCCTCGGGATCACGCATTGGCCGTTGAACTCGCATTGGACTTTGCATCAAGGGAACTTTCCCTTTCTAGCTTTACTATAGCACACTTTATTTAATTATGCAAATGGTGCGCATTGTAAACAATATATTGCAATATTCTTGCAAATAATAAGCGAAATCCCTCACTTTGGTGAGGGACTCCGTAATTATATCGCTAATTTTATTAGGAACGAGGTTGGGGTTCTAAAATGGCTTCTACCCGAAAATCGAAGGGGTGTTGATGACGTTTCCAGTAGGCAACCACTGCTCCAATGGCCGTGGCATAGACCGCATAGGGCGGAACAATCAATTGAAGTTGGTACAAACTCTGTAACACAGGAAATACTTCTTCCACTTGTGGAACTGTGGTGAGCGACCCCGTAAACACGACGGTCTTAATCTCATCATTGCGACACGCAAAGACCGCCAACATCCCAATGGTTTGTAGCACCATATTAATGATGCCGGCTAAGACATCCGCATCATTGGTCTTTTTTCGTAGGTTGCCAAAATTGGCAGCGGTTAGATGGGCAGGCAAAGTGGAAATATGTTGGGAGATTAAATCTTCCACCAACAAATCCACTTTCGTGTAACTTCCCTTTTGGGCTTCATGCAAGATGGCTTGGTAATCATCACCTTTACCGAGCAACTTCGCAAGACCTAGAATGGTTCCTCCGCCCACACCACTGCCGCCAATGTGTTGCAAATCATCGCCGTTTGCCCGCACAAAGGCCGTTCCGGTGCCCATTGAGACCGCAATGACATGATCATTGTAGGAAAGGGTTTGGGCACCATAACCAATGGCTTTGAATTCATCAATGCGATCAGTAGGAAGTTCCAGCAAATCTCCAAAGGTTTTCAGGGAACCTACTCCCGTAAGCAAAATGCGCTCAATTTGAGCGCGCTCCAAATGCTGGTCCTGCATAAATTGTTCCACCATGGCCGGCAATGCCATGGCCGAAGAATGATTCTTGTTCTGTTGAACAGCCAGTAAGACCCCATCTTCTTGGAGAGCGACGAGTTTGGTGGTGGTGCTACCCAAATCCACACCGAGTAGGATGGACATGATCCGTGGTTCCTCCATCGAAAAAGTGACCTTTTTCGTTTTCTTTGTTTGTCAGTTGATACAAGGGAAAATCACGCCTATTTTATCGAATATTTTCCCTTTGGTCAAGAAAAAAGTGCTTTTTGGGAAAAAGCACTCTTAATAAGCAATGGATTTTAAATATTTCGCTGCATTTTGCGCCGCAATCGCCCCATCACTGGTGGCAGTCACAATTTGACGTAACTCCTTCACGCGCACATCGCCTGCTGCGAAAATGCCCGGAACCGACGTTGAACAATCGTCCTTGGCACGAACATAGCCGAGGTCATCCAACTCCACCACACCTTGAAGGGCTTGAGTTTCGGGGACTTGTCCGACGTATAAGAAGGCACCAGGAACACGTAATAGTTTAGATTCCTTCGTTGGAAGGTGTTGCAAGACCAGTCCTGCCAGTTTGCCTTCTTCCTCCACAAAGCGTTCCACCACCGTATCCAAGACGAGCTCAATTTTAGGATTCTTCTTGACTTGTTCAATCACCACTTCGTCGGCACGGAACCCTTGCCGACGATGAATGAGATATACTTTCTCCACCAGTCCCGTTAAGTATAACGATTCTTCCAAGGCCGAATTGCCACCACCAACCACTGCGACAGCTTGTCCGCGATAAAAGGCGCCATCACAAATGGCACACCACGAGAGGCCGCGACCCGCTAGTTCGGCTTCCCCGGGCACATCCAATTTTCTTGTTTTGGTGCCGGTAGCGATAATTAACGCTGGCGCACGATACGTTCCTTGATCGGTCGTAACTATTTTTTCATTGCCTTCTAGATGTATTTTTTGAACATCGCCATATTCATAGGTTACCCCCATCTTCTGGGTATGTTCAAACATCTTTAAGGATAATTCGGGTCCTTGTATTTTTTCATAACCCGTATAATTTTCAACTTCATAGGTATTCACCATTTGTCCACCTGGTGCGCCTTTTTCCAACATTAAAACCTTTAATCCTGCCCGTACGGCATAGATACCGGCAGTCATCCCTGCAGGACCTGCTCCTACGATAATGACATCATAGTGATTGTTTGGTTGCATGCTTCATCCCTCTTCTCTCTTTGCTTCTTGAACGAATTTATTATACCTTATTTCTACTCATTTCGGAACGAAGATGCAATTCATCCTTAGGTTTCTCATAAAAAGGTGCCACCCTGGGAATGGAGACCAGGGTGGCGAGAGGAGTACAAGCGCTTAGGAGCCATGGGCTCGAAAGCGGGGATGTGCATTTTGACCAATTTGTTTCATCTTATCTTCTTTGAATGCTGAGACAATCGTCAGCATTAAATACAACAAGGCTACCACGAGTTGGGCACTCAATGCAAACAGCATACTTTGACTTTGGGTAAAGATAATGATTAAAACCAAGGTGGTCTCCACCATCAGATAAAGCGTCACAAGATAAGCAAATGGATCTTTTAATCCTAGCATTGGAAAACGGAAATTCATCATAAATGCTACGGCGAAGATGCCATAACATAAGGTCATGAATCCTACCGTAATCCATAAAGAGGCATCATAGGGATGATACCCGGAAAGAACAATCCAATACATCATGCCATAATATGGTAGCAGTGGCCAGAGACGAAGGATCCGTCGTACCATGGGTCTTCCCTCCTTTCCAAACCCGCGACGGGGACGAACGAGAAAGCAAAAGAGCGCACTATCACCTGCGAATAACGAACGGATCGTGGTCAACATGATGGGACCATGAGGGTTTTCTATTCCTATTATAACACATTCTCTTAAAAAACAATAGGTTCTACCCCTATCCTTATTGCTCTTCCTAAGCAATAAAAAACACGGTATTCCGTGTTTTCACTCAATTATAGGCAAATTCTTTGGACGACAAGGCAAATTCCAAAGGAATCCATTTGTCTCCTTCAGTAACAATTCTCGCACGAGGACCGACCCTTTATGATGCTTGGGAATCAAGGGTGACCTCGTTTCGTTCTTGGATGGATTGCCCTAGTTTTTTACTGATACGCATCCATTCTTGTAGCTCTTCAATGGAGAGGACGGATAACAATTCTTCAATGAAAGCCGCATGGGGAGCAAAAACTTGAGCAATGGTTGCTTGACCCTTTGGGGTCAAAGTGACCATGGTGACCCGTTGATCATGGCCTCGCATCGTTTCAATCCAGCCTTTTTGCTGCAAGCGATGCCTCACATAGGTCATCGACCCCGAGGTGATATTGATGGTTTTGGCAATGGCTTGTAGCGACATGGATTGCTTAGTATGCAACATCTCCAAGACCCGAAACTCGGTGGGATTTAATCCCTCACGTTCCATGTCTTTGGTTAACGCTTCCATTAAGTGTCGTGACGTATGAAGATAAATACGAATGGCTCGTAGGGCTTCAGCTTGTGTGTTCATCAGCGTCCCTCCTTACTCGTATTCCTTGGAGAATACTTTCGTACTACGTATCGTATCAATGGGGCGAACCAACGCCTCAATGGCGGCCCGTTGCTCGCGAAAACGAGGCGGCAACGCTAAGGTCTCTCCTAAATTTTCATATGTTTCTTCATCATCGATAAACCCAGGACCTTCGGTAGCAAATTCAAAGAGCATCCCATTATGCATCCGTACATAGACGGATTGAAAGTAGAAGCGATCCACCAATCCCGAATGATAATAGCCCAAACGATCGAAATGGCGAATGAGTTGGTGAAGGGCCGCAACATCATGAACGCCAAAGGCCACATGATGAATGCTTCCATATCCTTGAACGGAGCGGACGGTTCCTTGACGTTGCTCGACGAAGATGCCAGCACCATTTCCTCCTTCTCCCCCTTCATACAAGGTAATCTCCCCTTCGGTGGCGACAAGGTGATAACCAAGGTGATCCACCAGTTGTTGTCCGAGCAAAATGCTATTGGTCGTTCGCAAGGTGATGGGTCCTAGCCCTGTAATGGCAAACTCGTTAGGAATCGGGCCCTTGAGCCATGGCGTTCCACTCTTTTTTCCTTGATTATGCTCATCAGAAATGAGCATATACAATTGTTCATCAGCGTCTTGAAAGCGCAACACTTTCTTTCCAAACTGAGTGGTGATGGCTTCGCGAGAAACATGGAAGCGATCCAAACGCTTCGCATAGTATGCCAAAGCCGCATCGCTTGGCACCCGAAAAGACGTCCGATGAATCTCGTTATCGCCTTTTTTCCCCTTTTCAACGTGGGGGAAATCAAAGAAGGTCATATCGGTCCCTGCCGTCCCTTGATCATCTGCAAAGAACAAATGATACGTATGAATATCATCTTGGTTGACCGTTTTTTTCACCAGTCGCATCCCTAAAACATAAGTAAAAAATTCATAGATTCGTTCGGCATTGCTAGTAATAGCGGTGACGTGATGCATGCCTAGAATATTGGGTTTCATCACAATCCCTCCTTTTAATGATAATTATTCTTATTAGTTATACTATATATTAAAAAAAGGTTGCTCACAAGCAAGATGCTTTGACATCAAGATAAAAACTATCAATGCTCCCCATGTTCTCTTTTTTCTGGGATTATGGTACGATAGTATCAATGAACAAAGGAGAAAGAGGTATGGATTTTCAAGCCGTGGTTCGAGGACGTCGAAGCATTCGTTTCTATCAGTCGACACCAGTTGAAGCAGCCTTGTTGCTACGATTATTAGAGGATGCAAGTTATGCACCTTCTGGGATTAACTTACAACCTTGGTTCTTTCTTGCTTTACAAAGCGAAGCAGAAAAGCAGAAGCTTTATGACATCCTACAACAAGTGATTCCAGCCTTTCAACCCACCTTACAAACACGCTTTGCGCGCAATCCCCATGTCATTGGAGAAACCAATGCCTTCTTAAAGCGCCTGGGAGATGCTCCCGTAATTGTATTGGTCTTTGCCTTAAAACCCGACTATGAGGATCCACACTCCATCCAACAAGCCATCGGTGCCGCCATTCAAAACTTTTGCTTAAGTGCCTATGATGCCGGTCTTGGAACTTGCTGGGTGACTGCCCCTTTAACCGCAGGATTTGGTCCGATGATTCATGATGCTTTCGCTCCTGAAAAAGGGCCTTTAATGGCCCTAATCACGCTTGGCTATCCTACTCATGAACCCAAAGCTCCCCCACGTCGTGAGGGGCGATTCGAACTTCGATAAGCAAAGCAAGCGCCTAGCGCTTGCTTTGTCTTTATCCATGAAGAGTGGGAAGAATCACATCGAAGAGAATCGAGAAATAGTGAAGCAAGGAGCCTCCCAAGACAAAGAAATGCCAAATGGAATGAAAGTATTTCTTTTTGGAGCCGATCGCATAAAAGATGACCCCTGCGGTATAGACAACACCACCACCGATGAGTAAGGCAAGCCCCAAAGGACTTAATAGTTGGACGAGGGTTGACATGGCAAAGACAATCATCCATCCCATGCCAAGATAGGCAATCATCGAGAAGACTTTAAAGCGTTCGATACTAATGGCATTAAAGATGATGCCCAAAGTGGCCATCACCCAGATGATAATAAAGACCGCCCACCCGAGAACGGGATTGTGTTCGCGAATGAGGACCAAGGTATAAGGCGTATACGAGCCGGCAATCAACACAAAGATGGATACATGGTCAAAAATCCGAAAAACGGCTTTGGCACGTTTGGGAGTCAAGGCGTGATATAATGTAGACATCAAGAACAATAAGACCAACGAAAATCCATAGATGGACATGGCGACAACCGCCCACAAGTTTCCCGAAAGCACGGCAAACCAGACGCCGACCACAAGTTCGACAAGTCCAATGACGGCGCCCACGCCATGAGAAACGGAACTAATGAGCTCCTCGGATAAACTGTACGAACGTTTGGGTAATTTAGCAGCCATCATGAGACCTCCTCCTTGATAACGCTTCTAATATAGCTGATTTCCCTCTTAATTTCAACGTGAACCATGAAAGGAGTCTTGAAACAATGAAAGTAACGTGGCATGGTCATTCTTGTTTTGAAATTGGCAGTCTTGGCGAACGCTGGGTGCTAGACCCCTACCATCCCAATATGGTGCCTGGTCTTGCTCCTTTGGCACTGACCGCCCATCGCGTGCTTTGTTCGCATGATCACGAGGATCATAATTACCGAGAAGCCATTCAATTGCTCCCTCCTCCGCCTACGTCGGTTTTTTCGCTTTCCATTTTGGAAAGCTACCACGATGATAAGCACGGCAAGAAACGAGGCACCAATCGAATCCATATTCTCGAGGTCGAGGATTTACGACTGGTTCATCTTGGGGATCTTGGTCATCCCTTAAGCAAAGAGGATATCCAAACATTAGGAGTGGTCGATGTCTTGTTGATTCCAATCGGTGGGACCTACACCATCACGGCCAAACAAGCCTATGAGCTCGTGGATCAACTTCAACCACGCGTCATTATCCCCATGCATTATCGACTCAAAGAGATGGGGTTCGAAGTGCTTGAACCCTTGGATGATTTCTTAGAGTACTTTTCGCCTATCACCATTGAACGCTACCCCACGGACACCCTTGAGGTTACCTCAAGTACCACCCCTCATGTAGCGGTGCTAACTTACATCAATCATGAAAATGATGCGAAATAATCGCATCATTTTTTCTATGAAGTTTTCGGAAACCAACGGAGCTGCTTGCGATAGGCAAGGTGGTTGAGCCAAGCGAGTAAAGTAGCACCAAGCGTAAAAGTAATCACATAGGCGAGAAGGTAAAGGGGCCATCCTCCTGCGGCATAAACCGCATCAATGATGGGGTGAGACAGTTTGAGGTAGGGCCCAACATACCATAAGTTGGTCGCTTGTCCATCCGCAAACAAG
>CAZVZF010000042.1:0-7631 GCA_964631095.1 uncultured Eubacteriales bacterium | reverse complement strand
TTATTAAGCTTATTATAGTCATTTTCATATCTAAGCCTATATTGATTGATCTGACGTTTCCAGTGGCGGAATGCTTTAATGCCTCGTTGATAAAAAGTAGAATGATAATGTTCATAAATCTCATTCGGTATAGTAAATGGCTCATGTGTCCAATCTAACTTCTCTTTTAATTGGACAGTATCTTCTTCGCCTAAAGGTGAACCATGGACTTTTTCAGTATTCTGATTCTTCGAACCATAACCGATGATAGAGTCGGCAATTACTAAAGTAGGTTTTCCTGATAATACTCGAGCTTCTTTTATTGCATTCTCAACAGCATTAATATTATTGGCATCGCCAGCTTCAATCACACGCCATCCGGCACTTTCAAATCTCAAGGCAACATTTTCTGAAAAAGATATGTCAAGGGTACCATCCAACGTGACACGGTTTCGATCATAGAGAACGATGAGCTTTTCAAGTTTTTGATGCCCCGCAAATGAGATTGCTTCTTGGGTAACACCTTCGTGGAGATCACCATCCCCACATAAAGCATAGGTATAATGGTTGATAATGGAAAGGTCATCATGATTGAGCTTGGTAGCTAGAATTTTTTCGGCAAGTGCCATTCCTACAGCATGAGCGATTCCTTGCCCTAGAGGACCAGCCGTACAGTCTACTCCATCGGTATGGCCAAATTCGGGATGTCCTGGAGTAATTGAACCTACTTGTCGAAACTCCTTTAGATCGTCGATTGATATTTGATAACCACATAGGTGAAGATTGGCATACAATAGCATGGAAGCATGGCCAGCAGCCAAAACAAACCGATCGCGATTAATCCATTTAGAGTCTTTTGGTGTGGCATTTATAAATTTTGTAAAAAGAACATATGCGAGAGGTGCAGCACCTAATACCATTCCTGGATGTCCAGAATTTGCTCGATTAATTGCATCGACCCCGAGCACTCTAACTGCATTAATTGCTTTCAATTCAATTGACATTAATAATCCTCCATTTCTTTCAAAGATACGCATTAATTATACTACATATCCTTTCTAAACGTTAGTTATGTTCATGAAAAAAGTCTAGAAGATGGGCGATTCCCGTTCAGTGCAAGTGGGTGATATAAGACATATCCTTAGGATTCCAAACTTTGATGACATTACTGCCGCTTGGCCTTCAACACAGATATGATGACAATCTCCCGAATAATATGTGTTGGAAATGCACTATGTCTTCTAGACAAATATAGTATAGCGTATTTCGTCGAAAAATCCAAGTCAAGCAAAGAAATCGGGAATCAAAGATTCCCGAGGGTTGTTATTTTTCGTTGCGTAAGGAAATATGAAGTTCAGCGAGGAGTTTATCATCAATGCTAGAAGGCGCTTCTGTTAATGGACAGACGGCTGATGCATTTTTGGGGAAAGCGATTACATCACGAATGGATTCACTATTCGTTAGGATCATTGCAATTCGATCCAAGCCAAATGCAACGCCTCCATGAGGTGGAGTTCCATAGCGAAATGCATTGATAAAGAAACCAAATTTGTGTTCAATTTCTTCTTCAGTAAGGCCAATAATTTCAAAAACTTTTCGTTGGACTTGTTGATCATAGATCCGTAAAGATCCACTTCCAAGTTCACTACCATTTAGAACAAGGTCATAGTGATGAGCTCGTACTAATGCGGGATTTGAATCAAGAAGTGGCAAATCCTCATCATAAGGGCGCGTAAAGGGATGATGTGTTGAAGAAAAAGTATTCAATTCAGGGTCGTGTTCGAACAAAGGGAAATCAACAACCCATAAAAAGTCATATCCAGTCAATAAAGAGGATTCATATTTTTTGCCAAGGACAAGTCGAATTGCACCTAGGGCATTACAGATGCGCTCCCAAATGGGATCGGCAACGAATAAAAGCAAATCGTTAGGTTGAAGATGAAAATATTCGATTAAATGAGTTTTTTCAATATCCGATAAGTGCTTGGCAAAAGAGCCCTCCCACTCATTTTCGCCGAAGAAACGCAAGAAGAACAGTCCTTTTGTGCGGTGCTTCTTTGCAAGTTCATTCATTGAGTCAAGGTCTTTTCTTGTGAGCTCTCTTGCTTTTCCAGGAAGATGAATAGCTTTAATACTACCCTTTTTATTCACTGCGTCTGCGATTAATGGGAAGCCATTATTTCCTAAGAGTTTAGAAACATCAGTTAATTCATATCCAAAACGTGTATCTGGTTTGTCCGAGCCAAAGCGATTCATTACATCGTGGTAAGAATAGCGAGGGAAAGGAAGAGTAAGATTAATATCTTTCACATCCTTCAGAATCGATGCAAATAATCCTTCGACTAACGAATAGATGTCTTCCTCTGAAAAGAACGAGGTTTCAATATCGATTTGGGTGAAATCAGGTTGACGATCACTTCGGAGATCTTCATCTCGAAAACATCTTGCAATTTGATAATAACGCTCAAGTCCAGAAACCATGAGCAACTGTTTAAATAACTGAGGTGATTGTGGCAATGCATAAAATTTGCCTTCGTTTACTCGCGAAGGAACCAAATAGTCCCTTGCTCCTTCTGGTGTTTGGCGTGTTAGAATTGGAGTTTCAACTTCAACAAAATCTTTATTCTCCAAGTAATTACGCACTGAGCGAACAATTTTATGCCGCTCAATTAATTTTTGTTGCATGATGGGACGCCGGAGGTCAAGATAACGATACTTCATGCGAAGATCTTCCAAGGCATCGGTTTCATCAGCAATAATCATCGGGGGCGTTTCTGCCACATTAATAATCGTAATATTAGAAGCAATAATTTCAATTTCACCTGTTTTAATGTTTGGGTTCTTGGATTCTCTTTGTGTGACAATTCCTTCTACTTGAAGGATGTATTCATTGCGAATCCCTACTGTAACATGGTCAAGCTCAGAGCGACAAACGATTTGGGTAATTCCATAGCGATCGCGAAGGTCAATAAAGACGAGTCCGCCTAAATTTCGTTTTCTGGATACCCATCCAATTAATTGTACTTGCTTACCAATGTCATCGATACGTAATTCACCATTGTTATGACTGCGATTCATAGATATCCCTCTTTCAATGTTGATGGTGATGGCAATCGCCTTCACCATGACAGCAATCGTGATCCCCATGACCACAATCGCAAGTATGCTCATGCTCAGTTTCTTCTTCACATGCTGCAAATTGCTCTGCTAAATAAGGGACTAATTCGTCCACTTGGATAGTTTTCTGTTCTTTGGTTGCGTTAGATTTTACGGTAACTTGTTGCTGTTCCATTTCCGCAGTCCCTATTAGTATTGCAAATTGTGCGCGTTTACGATCGACAGTTTTAAACTGCGCTTTGATTGATCGCATTCCATAGTCCATATCACTTTGAATCCCTTGGAGGCGCAGATGCATCATTACATCAAAAGCATATTGGAATACTGTAGATTCTAGAGGCATCACATAGGTTTCAATTTCTCTTTCAATGGAATTAAAGGCTTCATCTTTTTCCAGTAGGAGTAGTAATCGTTCGATTCCAAACGCAAAGCCTGCCGCTGGCAGTTCAGGTCCATCAAATTCCTTGACGAGACGATCATAGCGTCCTCCGCCACAGATAGCTCCAAAAGAGTTCCCTTCATGATCCTCTGCTTCAATCTCAAAAACGACATCGGTGTAATAGTCTAAGCCGCGGACCAATCGATCATCTACCTCATAAGGAACTTGATAATCATTCAAGACTTGCAATGTTTGGTCAAAATACTGTTGGGATTCTTTTGATAAAAAATCAGCGATTTTTGGAGCATTTTTAACAATTTCCTTGTCACCATCTATTTTGCAGTCCAATATACGTAGTGCATTTTGTTCATGACGTCGATGACAATCTTCGCATAAAGTAGAAATCATAGGCGCAAAATATTCTTGTAAAGCTTTACGATAATTATTAAGGCTTAATTCATCGCCAATGCTATTAATCTTCACTCGGTAATGGTGGACTCCAAGTTCGTTAAGCATGTGGCAAGCCATTAGAATAATTTCAGCATCAATAAAAGGCGTACGTGTCCCAATGCTTTCAATGCCAAATTGATGCAATTGACGGTATCTTCCGGCTTGGGGACGCTCATAGCGGAAAACGGGTCCCACATAAAAAGCTTTGTAGGGATAATCTTGTTGCGCATAGACTTTTTGTTCAACAAAGGCACGAATCACGCCAGCTGTCCCTTCTGGACGAAGGGTTAAACTCCGTTCTCCTCTGCTTGTAAAGGTATACATTTCTTTGTTGACGATGTCGCTGGATTCACCAACTGAACGAAGAAAGACTTCCGTATGTTCAAAGATGGGGGTGCGGATTTCTGCATATCCGTATGATTCTGCAAGATCGCGCAAAACGGATTCAATGTATTCAAGTCTACGGGTGCGTTCGAATAAAAAGTCTTGAGTGCCTCGTGGCAAGTGATAAATGGCCATAAAGATGCCTCCTTTTGAAAAAATAAAACAATACGTCCTAAGGACGTATTGCACGTGGTACCACCTTAGTTCACGGGAGTTCCCGTGCACTTATGCATTAACGCCGCTAGCGGCAATTGTTTTGACAATTGCTCCTCCAAAATGTCAAGAATTATGTTTCTTGTGGGTGCTTACACCTAATCACCTTCGCTAGCCAAGTCACATAAATCCCTTTTCTTCACTGGATTTCAAATATATTATAGAGAAATTGAAGATAAATTACAATCCTTTATTCAATTCCGAGAGAAACGAGTCACAGCTTGAATTCCATTGACATTCGTATGAATGGCTGTGCATACTTCATTAAGGTGACTTAAATCATAAACTTGGATGCATAGTTGAACGATGGCAGTAAAAGTTGTGTCGTGTTTATAAGAATTGACCGAATTTACACTGACTTTTAATTGGCTCATAAGGTTTAAGATTTCCACTAACAATCCATTACGTTCTCGGGCGCGTATTTGGATATCTGCATAATGTAAAGCTGAATGCTCTGCTACATAATCATAATCCCATTCCACTGGAAGCAGTCGCTTTTCTTCAGCTTTGATATTGGGGCAATCCGCACGATGAATTTTCATCCCTTGTCCTTTCGAAATATAGCCAACAATTTTATCGCCAGGGATAGGTGAACAGCATTGAGAGAAACTGATTGCTACCGAATCAATACCTGGAACCATTACGCCCATTTTGTTGGCGTTTCGTTCTCGTGTTTTTTCTTTCGCAAAGGGGGCCACTACTTTTTCTTTCTTGGAATCCTCTTCATTTAAGGCGCGATCAACAATATTGCCAAGATTGGTAGATTTATTGGCAATTGCAACAAAAAGAGCATCAGTATCTTCAAAGTTGACACTTTGCAAAAATTTCTTATCGTCCAATCGCTTCAAGACTTGGCGGATAAGAGCTTTGTCATTATTTAAATGTTCTTCCAGAATATTTCTACCCATCGCGATGATTTCTTCACGACGCTGTTGATTGTTATAGCGCATCAATGCCTTTTTGATATGGTTGCGCGCATAATTTGTTTTGACAATCTTCAACCAATCTTCATTGGGAATAGCGGTAGTCTTACTTGTACGAATATCCACCACATCACCGGTCTTCAAAACAGTTGAAAGTGGAACAAGAACTCCATTGACAACAGCTCCAATGGTACGGTGACCAATTTCAGTATGAATTTTATAGGCAAAGTCAAGAGGAGTTGCGCCATTTGGTAAGTCAATTACTCGACCTTTTGGGGTAAGAATATAAACATTAGCCTCAAAGATATCTTTGCGCAATGATTCCATGTATTCTTTTGCAGTTGAAGATTGTTCTTCCTCATTACTAATTGAAACAAGTTCTCGGAACCAATGCAAGCGTTCCTCAATCTGTTTCTGCTCTGCAGCTGGATCGTAAACGACATTTTCTTTGTAGCGCCAGTGGGCAGCAACGCCAGCTTCCGCAACATCATCCATCAGTTTGGTACGAATTTGGATTTCGAAAATATTACCATCATCACCCACGATTGTAGTGTGTAAAGATTGGTATAAGTTGGGCTTTGGCATTGCAATGTAATCTTTGAAACGTCCCGGAATTGGTCGATAAGCTGCGTGGATATGACCTAGAATTTCATAGCAGTGAGTATCTGTATCTGTAATAATACGTAAGGCCTGCAAATCATAGATCTCTTCAAATCGCCGTTCCTTTAAATACATTTTCTTATAAATACTATAAATGCTTTTCACGCGTCCCGATAATTTGAAAGGAATATTTTGTTCCTTAAGCAAAATTTCGATGCGAGAGGTCATAACCTCAATGGTACGAAATCGTTCATTCTCTTTTTGAGAGAGCAAGGAGGCAATATAATAGTATTTATCGGCTTCAAGATATTTTAAAGACAAATCTTCCAATTCACTTTTTATCGTATTGATACCAAGACGGTGTGCAATCGGAGCGTAAACTTCTAATGTTTCTTTTGCAATTTTCTTTTGCTTTTCTAAAGGCTGGGCATAAAGCGTACGCATATTATGCAGACGGTCAGCAAGTTTAATGATTATCACTCGAATATCTTTCGCCATTGCGATAAAGATTTTCCGATGATTTTCGGCCTGAAATTCCTCTTCTGTTTTATAGGATAGTTGACTGACTTTCGATACTGCTTCAACTAATGTCGCTACATCTTCATTAAATGCAACCGCTAATTCTGCTTTTTTTACGCCACAGTCTTCGATTGTATCATGCAAAAAACCAGCCGCAAGCGTTGATGGGCCGACTTGTAATTCTGCAAGATAATATGCGACGTTAATCAAGTGAATGATATAAGGTTCGCCAGTCTTTCGAAATTGGCCTTCATGTTTTTCTCGGGCAAAATCATAGGCACGCGTGATAAAAGAGATGCTTTCCTCTTTACTCAAGTAGGATTTGCAAAGAGCGAGCACTTCATTAAAGGTCTCGATATTTTTAGTTCGTGAACTCACTGTTTGCCCCTCCCTTCCCGCAAGAAGAATATTTAATATTGGATCAAAGTTAACGTTTTATAATCTTGAATCCGTTCGCGGCCGTGTAAGTCAACTAGTTCAATGAGAAAAGCACACCCTACAACTATGCCACCTAATTGTTCGACTAATTTAATAGTTGCTTCTACGGTCCCACCGGTAGCCAGTAAATCATCAACAATTAAGACTCGTTGTCCTTTTTGGATAGCATCTTTATGGACGCAGAGGGTATTGCTACCATATTCCAAATCGTAATGATACGAGACTGTTTCTCGCGGGAGTTTATTGGGCTTACGAACTGGAACAAATCCTACATTTAAAGCATAGGATACTGGACATCCAAAAATGAAACCACGGGCTTCTGGACCGACTACAATGTCAATGTTTTGTTCTTTCGCAAATGCAATAATTTGTTCGCTCGCATAATGAAAGGCCTTTCCGTCATTCATTAATGGCGTAATATCTCGGAAGAGAATCCCAGGTGATGGAAAATCGGCAATCTCAGCAATATAGTCTTTCAAATTCATAGTTTCTTGTCCCCTTTGATACATTTCTTATTTTAACAAAAGCAATGAGTGCTTGCATTAACTATTTTCGAAAGGAAAAAGAGTGGAAATCCACTCTTTTGATTAGTCGTTGATTCCAAAGAATACGTATTCTTCCGGTTCTCC